>NZ_JAYGHD010000364.1:0-18694 GCF_034932245.1 Nostoc sp. UHCC 0251 | reverse complement strand
AGCACTGCTACGTCTCTACATCCAGATTCATACTTTAATTCAGCAACGCCAAAAACTAGCTATGGTGCAATACATTTAAGGCTAAAAACTAAAACTGGCGTAGGTTGGGTTGCGCTTTGCTTAACCCAAAAGTATTGATTCAAAAAGGGGAAATATCTCAAGCTACCTTCTTAAATAGGCTGGTGGTTCTACTCGAAGTTTTGACTTCAGTATAACTACCAGCCTACATAAGGCAATTCAATTTATCAAAAGTGCGGATGAAAGGACTTGAACCTTCACTCCTTTCGGAACTAGAACCTAAATCTAGCGCGTCTGCCAATTTCGCCACATCCGCATCAGTTTACTATCATATCATAAGAAATTATTTATGGGAATAGGGAATAGGGAATGGGGAGTGAGGGAGCAGGGGAGGCAGGGGGAGCAGGAGAAGATGAGGGGGAAAAGGGGACAAGGGGGAATTATTTAACAAGTTTCTCCTTGTCTCTTCGCCATGCCCAATGCCCAATGCCCCATGCCCAATGCCCCATGCCCCATGCCCAATTCCCAATTCCCAACTACATAACCGCAACACGAGGCAGACGATGCTTAAACCCACAAAGAATTTCCCAAGAAATAGTGTTTAATTGTTCTGCCCAATCGTCTGCTGAAATTTGTTCTTTTCCCTGTTCTCCTAGCAAGGTGACTACTTCCCCTTCTTGAATATTAGGTATAGTACTCACATCCAGCATTAACTGATCCATTGTAATTGTCCCAATTTGCGAGACTCGCTGACCGCGAATTAACACCTGCATTTTGTTAGAAAGATTACGAGGCACGCCGTCAGCATAGCCAATTCCCACGACAGCGAGGCGAAGTTCACGCGGGGCAATAAATTGATGCCCGTAGCTGACAGATGTTCCTGCGGCAATTGTTTTAACTTGGGTGACTCGTGCCTTAAGTTGCAAAACGGGCTTGAGATCGATCGCACTTTGTAAATGAGGCGCTGGGTAGAGTCCGTAAACGGCTAAACCTACTCGCACAATGTCGTAGTGCAATGCCGAATCTGTGAGTGCAGCCGCTGAATTTGCCAAATGCAAGCAGGGCGGTTCAATTCCCATTGCTTTGATTTGAGCGATCGCTTCCTCAAATCGTCTATGCTGTTCTTCCATTGCCGTCGTATCAGGATCATCTGCTGTTGCCAAATGGGAATAAATACTGGCAATAGAAAGATGTGGTAAGCGCTGGACTAATTGCACAAATTCGCCAGCTTGCTGCCAATTAGTTCCCAACCTCGACATTCCCGTGTCTAATTTGATGTGTACGGGCACTGGAGAACCATAATTAATGGATTCTAGAGTATCAGAAAATACTAAAGCTTGTTTAGGGCTACAGAGTGTGGGTTGAAGTTTCCAGTGGGCGATCGCATGAATCTGCTCTGGTGTATGAGTTGCCCCTAAAATCAAAATGGGTGCTTGAATCCCGGCTTCTCGCAATTGAATTGCTTCTGGAACTGTAGCGACTCCCAGCCAACTAGCTCCCGATTGGATTGCAGTTTGGGCGACTGTTACCGCGCCATGTCCATACGCATCGGCTTTTACTACTGCCATCAACTGAGTACGCGGCGATAAAAACTGCACTAATTGCCGTACGTTATACGACAACGCCCCTAAATCAATTTCTACCCAAGCTCGTTGCGAAAACCACGCGTAGGTGTCGCACTGCTGATTAGGAACTACATCAGGGATTTGTTTGCGACTTAGCATTTGTACTGACTCCTATCACACCACGGTTAAACTTCCAAGTTGTCTATCTGTACACGCTCATAAAAGCAAGATCAGATTAAATAGGAAGTTTAACCCTCATATTGGAATTGATACAAGATGTTCTAGTAGTAAAGTAAAAGTTAAGAATTATGAGCTACCAGTAAATCTTATGGCTCGGCTTTTTGCTGCGTTCTTCTCTACGAGACTCTGCGCGATTGCGTTAGCCGACGGTAAATCTCTTTGCGTCAGATTAGAAGTTTTACTTGCAAACTCTAAACTCCTGTACAGACGCGATTAATCGCTTCTGTACTCCTAAATTAATTACCGAATTCACCCGAAAGTATAATTTATTCTCATCTCCCTAGCAGGATGTATTTGTGTTAACATTTATGTAAAGCTAATACCCTGAGCGCAGATAAATGGGGAAGGTTTTAGTCTTAAACGCATCTTACGAACCTCTCAATATAACGAGTTGGCGTCGTGCTGTGGTTCTGCTAATCAAAGGCAAAGCAGAACACGTTGAACACAACGGTAAGTTACTGTACTCGGATTTCCCGTTGCCGACCGTGATCCGATTGCGTCATTACGTGCGTGTTCCTTATAAAGAAATTCCTCTGACTCGCCGAAATATATTGCACCGTGATGGTCATGCCTGTCAATACTGTGGTTATACAGGGGATGAGTTGACACTAGACCATGTAATACCGCGATCGCGCGGCGGCGGCGATACCTGGGAGAACATTGTGACAGCTTGTGTCCGTTGCAATGTCAAAAAAGGCAGTCGCACTCCCCACGAAGCTCATATGCCTTTGCGTCATCCCCCCCGCCAACCTTATAGCAGTCTCTATTTCGAGGTCAGCAAACATCTTAAGAGTGGACTGCATACAGAGTGGCAAAAGTACGTTATCGGTCTTTGAGCAAAAAAGCAGAGGAGCAAAGGAGAAATAAGAGATACTCTCTTGCTTTGGGACAGTGCCAATAACTAGGCTTAATGCGTCAAGGCTCAGGCCTCTACATTTGTGTATGGGGCTTGTTCTTTGGCTATGTGCCTTATTGCACTAGCCTTTGCTCTAAATTATCAGAACTGTTCTAAGGAGATACGAAACACTCGTTATTCATTAAAAATAATTGTTAATTGCTCAATAGTCACAATAATGAGAGTATTGAACATAAGACTATTTCAAATATCAAGGACTAACCCTAAATTATAAAACAGAAACTATACCCTAAGTCAGATTAAAATCTCGCTAATTAAATTTATGAGAGCTATGGAAGCAAAAAAAGCTCATCAAACAGATTTATGCTGTCAGATACAGGCCTATATACTTTAAGTTTCTTGTTTCCAGAACCTATACGCCTAAAAGTGGAATTTAGTTCATTGTTGAGCGTTGCTGTTACTGACAAAAAATATACTTACATGTATAGTGCAATGTTTTGATATTTTTGCGAAGATCATAATAATCTGGCTAAATTCAGTGAATTGCTGATCATAGTATTTCTGAATTAAAGGAGCCTCACACTTTAAAAAAGTTCCCTATGTACTTGAATTCTCCCGCTACTCAGTTTGAGAGTTTGTCATTGACCACAGAGCCAAACCCAGAGGAACCTGAAATAGAGAAAGCGCCAGTGGAAGTTGCATTTAAAAGTCCCTCCTTACCGCCATCGGTAGGTGAAGGATCTATATATCTCAGTCAGCGTGGTAATTCCCTGGCACAACAAAAGTCAGAAGAACTGCAAAAAACCCTTCTGGCACACAGACACGATCGCCAGCTGGTAATTCTACAAGATTTTCCTGATCCTGATGCCCTTTCCTGTGCCTGGGCTTATCAGTTAATTGCCCAGCAATATGATATCAAATGTGAAATAATTTATGCTGGCGCGTTGAGCCATCAAGAAAATATTGCCTTGGTAAGGCTAACTAACTTACCAATCCAACGTTGGACGCCACAAACCTTGAAAACCAAAGATTTGTCATCTTATCAAGGTTTTGTATTAATTGATAACCAGGGAACCACTTCACAGCTACTGTCAGCGGTGCAACAGGCTGGAATTCCCCTAGTGGTACTCGTTGATCATCACAGTATACAAGGTGATCTCCAATCAGAGTTTGAGGATATCCGTCCTTACGTAAGAGCGACGGCAACAATTTTTACCCAATATCTTCAAACGGGATTACTGGCATTAGATACCAGCATAAATCAACACGTCAAATGCGCTACTGCCTTGATGCATGGCTTGCGATCGGATACAAATCGGCTCATGCAAGCGCAAGAAGAAGACTTTATGGCAGCGGCGTATTTAAGCCGATTTTATGATGCCCAACTGCTAAACGCCATTTTACAGGCGAACCGTTCCAAGCGGGTAATGGATGTGATCGAGCGATCGCTAAAAAATCGCATCGTCCAAAATAACTTTTCCATTGCTGGTGTCGGTTACTTACGCTATGACGACCGTGATGCCATCCCCCAAGCGGCTGATTTTCTCGTAACCGAAGAAAACGTCCACACCGCCGTAGTTTATGGCATTGTTCACGATGAAGACGACGATGAACTGGAAATAGTCATCGGCTCCCTAAGAACCACCAAACTTACCCTTGACCCCGATGAATTCATCAAAGAAGCCTTTGGACAAGATAGCGCAGGGC
The DNA here is from genome assembly GCF_034932245.1 of Nostoc sp. UHCC 0251. Taxonomy (NCBI): domain Bacteria; kingdom Bacillati; phylum Cyanobacteriota; class Cyanophyceae; order Nostocales; family Nostocaceae; genus Nostoc; species Nostoc sp. UHCC 0251. The sequence goes on along the minus strand of NZ_JAYGHD010000364.1, from coordinate 14,308 downwards.
GGTTTTTTGGCGGTGGAAGAACAAGCGCAGGCGGCTTTGAAATTCCGATGGGCTTCTTATCTGGCAGCAACGAAAATTCTGCCTATGCGAAAATGAAATGGGAAGTATTCGATGCTCAAATTAAGCAAAAACTGCTGAGGCTGGTTAATCCTAGAGACAACCCGATTCAGTCGGAGTAGAAGAAAAGAGATTAGGCTAACTCCTAACTCATGCTGGAGTCAAAGTGTTTGTTAACATAGCATCCCTAAGTCATTCGTGATAAACATATTTCCCGGCTTTTCTCAAAAGTCGGGAATTTTGATCTTTTCACAAAGGCTGAACTGATTGAGAATGTAGTTCGTGCTTAATGTTAAATAGGTAGGCACAAATGGAATTAAATCGCGCCTACCCATTGTATTTGCTAAAAAGGAGCGCCATGATTTTAGAGTTAGACTTTTATCCTAACGCTGAGGAATAACCATGTAGAATTTTTGTATAAGTATAGATATGCTCAATATGATAAGGAGCCATCTGTGAAAATTGCTGTAATGTTAACTAATTATAAATATATGCACTTGGGATGCGAATAATACCTTTTGAATTTCTCATTCCCAGACGACCTGTTTCGTTACAGACAAAAAAAAAAGAAAATCTTCAGGCATGGAAGAATTTTGTGCGCGTTGAAGCTCAAAAAGTTTGGAAAGATCGCAGCGTCATTAAACAAGGTGATTTACAACTGACGCTTGTCTATCTTTGTGATGATTTTCCGGCTGATACCGATAATATTATCAAGCCGATTCAGGATGCACTTGTAGGCTTAGTTTTTGAAGATGATAGTTTAGTATCAGATGTAGAAAGCCATCGTCGGTTTATGTCTGACCCAATTGAGATTAAAAGTCTACCTTCCTTATTACAGGGTGCTGTAATCACAGGTAAAGAGTGTGTTTATGTAAAAGGAAGTGAATCTCAACCATTGGAAAAATACTTATGACTAACAATACTAAAATTCTATATGATGAAAAGGTAAAATTTCTGGCAGAGAAGTACGAAACTCAAGGATTTCGTGTTCTGCTTGAACCAAAAACAGATGAATTACCATTTGATTTGGGTAACTACCAGCCAGATATAATTGCTATTAAAGACGGTTCGAGTTTGGTAATTGAAGTAAAAAACAGCCTCAACCGTCTGTCGGTTGATCGTTTACAAGCTATAGCAGAGGAAGTCAGTACGCATCAAGGTTGGCATTTTTTATTAGTAACGCTTGAAGACATAGAAGCCAAGTCATTACCTGGAACATCCGAATAATTTCCTTCATGGCAAGAGCTAACCAATCGGTTTATCCAAGCACATAAGCTTATTGAAAATGATGAAATCGAGCCTGCTTTTCTTTTGATGTGGAGTATATTTGAGGGTGCTTTAAGAAAGCGAGCAGTCGATGTGTCAATTCCTATTGAACGTTTCCCCGTTATAGGATTACTAAGACATATGTACTCCTTGGGAGAGTTATCAATCTCTCAGTTTGACCTTGCTCAAGCTTGTTTTGAAGTTTGGAATCGTCTTGCTCACGGATATACTGAAAACCTAAATTTGCCAGTTGTACATAATTTGGACAATTTGGTTCGTGAATTGTTAACTGAATGGAAAGTCGAATTCGATGTTAGTCAACTTTCATCAGAGAATCTAGTTGCTTTTCGTGCCTGGTTTGCCGAATTCGATGCAGCAGACTGGGATAAACGAGAAGAATTAAGGCAAAATTTAATCAATCAAAGCCTTCTTTTAGCACTAGGAAATGAGAAACTAAAGAAAGAATTAAACGTAAACGACGAACAGATTATAAACGTCGAATTCGCTGTTAGTCTACTTTCACCAGAGGATCTCGCCGCATTTCGTGCTTGGTTTACGGAATTTGATGCAGCAGCCTGGGATAAACAGATTGAAAAAGATGTGGCTGAAGGTCGGTTAGATGTATTGGCACAGAAAGCACTCAAACATCTGCGAGAAGGGCGTTGTACTGACCTGTAAAACATCGAGCAACCCCAGATTTTTGGTATTACTATCGCCAGTTACCAATTGATATCCAAGAGCTTGCTGATCGATGTTACGAGTTTCTTCGGGAAGATCCCAAATATCCATCATTGCATTTCAAAAAAGTCGGTCAGTTTTGGTCAGTGCGTATTGGTATATATTATCGGGCGCTTGCTGTAAAAGAAGATGATAATTTTGTATGGTTTTGGATTGGATCGCATCCAGAGTATGACAGATTGCTAAGTGGTGGATAGCGTTCTAATATTGCATGAGAGCAGCCTAATTGATCACTCATAATACAAAATATGGAACTATACTTAATTCGTCATGGCATCGCTGAAGACAAGGGATTAGGCATCAAAGATGAGGAGCGCAGCCTTACCAAAGAAGGAAGGCAAAAAACTGAGAAAGTTGCTCAGAAACTTGTTAAATTGGGTTTAAGCTTTGATTTAATTCTCACCAGTCCCTTAGTGCGGGCCCGCCAAACGGCTGATATCCTCATAGCAGAAAAACTAAGCCCCCAATTAGAGGAATCTAGCCACCTCGCCCATGATGGTCAAATTTCTAGTTGGCTAAAAGACTGGTTCGAGCCAAGAAATTTTTCCCAAAATACCCAACTGGCGCTGGTTGGACACGAACCTGATTTGACCAGCTGGGCAGAAATTCTCTTGTGGGGAGAAGTCAAAGAAAGCTTAGTCTTGAAAAAAGCAGGTATGATTGGGATAAAACTACCAGAAACAGGTTCTCCTCTGGGTCGTAGTCAGATGTTTTGGTTGACACCACCCAAGTACCTGCTATAACAGTTTTTCAACATTTCCAATTGTTGTTAGAACGGCTACTGTTATGGCGACAATAAATTTCTGGTAAGTTAGCTTGATCAGATATTTCACAAAGCGAATGGTGTTGCCATGATGGTGTGCGAATACAAGCCTGGTTTAGAAGGCATTCCCGCCGCTCAATCAAGTATCAGCTATGTTGATGGGCAAAAGGGAATACTAGAATATCGTGGCATTCGGATTGAGGAACTAGCAGAAAAAAGTACATTCCTAGAAACTGCTTATCTTTTAATCTGGGGCGAACTGCCAAGTAAGGAAGAACTGAAAACATTTGAGCATGAAGTTCGTTTCCACAGGCGAATAAAGTACCGCATTCGGGACATGATGAAATGCTTTCCAGAAAGCGGTCACCCAATGGATGCGCTGCAAGCCTCTGCTGCGGCTTTAGGCTTGTTTTATTCGCTCCGGGATTTACATAATCCTGCTTACATTCGAGATTCGGTAGTGCGCCTGATAGCAACCATTCCCACAATGGTGGCGGCGTTCCAACTGATGCGAAAAGGCAATGATCCGGTACGTCCCCGTGATGATTTAGACTACTCTGCCAACTTTCTATACATGCTCAATGAGCAAGAACCCGATCCTTTGATGGCGCGGATTTTTGATATCTGCTTGATACTTCAAGTTGAGCATACAATGAATGCTTCTACCTTTAGTGCTAGGGTGACAGCTTCCACCTTAACTGATCCTTACGCTGTTGTTGCCAGTGCTGTGGGAACCTTGGGAGGGCCCCTGCATGGTGGAGCTAATGAAGAAGTAATTCAGATGTTGGAAAAAATTGGCTCTGTGGAAAATGTCCGTCCCTACATAGAGCATTGTCTGCAAACTAAATCTAAGATTATGGGCTTTGGACATCGTGTGTATAAAGTAAAAGACCCACGAGCCATAATTTTACAAGGACTAGCAGAACAGCTGTTTGAAAAGTTTGGGCATGACAAGTTCTATGACATTGCCCTAGAAATGGAACAAGTGGTAGGAGAAAAACTCGGTAGCAAAGGGATTTATCCCAATATTGACTTTTACTCCGGTTTGGTGTATAGAAAGATGGGGATTCCTACAGACTTGTTTACACCAATATTTGCGATCGCTCGCGTTGCCGGTTGGCTAGCCCATTGGAAAGAACAACTAGCAGAAAACCGGATTTTCCGTCCTACCCAGGTTTACAACGGTCTGCACGAAGTTACTTATACCCCCATTGACCAACGGTAAATGGGCATGGGGCATGGGGTACAAGAGGCAGAGGGGCAGAGGGGCAGAGGGGAAAAACTTACTGCAACTTCTCCTCTGCTCCCCTGCTCCCCTGCTCCCCTGCTCCCCCATCCCCGTCTCCTTAATAGCCAATCTCAATGCCAACCATAAGTAGAAGTTCTCATATCGCTTCAGAGGGCTAAAACCATCCAAGGATATACTAGGCATGGGAATTAGCGACAAATCTTCAATCAAGCGTCATCTGGGCAAAAATTATAAATGGGTGAATTTACAGGTATTAATTTAACTAATAGTTGTAATTCACCATGACTCGATGTCTTAAAGAGCGGAAACATGAACTCAGGAATTGACCTCCAAGGAACTTTTATTGAATCCCTCCGGGATTTAGGTTTACCAGCAGGAACAGCCAAAGCAATTTGGATGCCCCTGCCAATGATACTGATGCTGATTGGGGCAACAGTGGGGGTATTAGTTGCTACTTGGCTAGAACGAAAGATTTCTGCCGCAGCACAGCAGCGAATTGGGCCAGAATACCAAGGGCCTTTTGGGTTACTGGTACCTGTAGCGGATGGTTTGAAGTTGGTATTTAAAGAAGATATAGTACCAGCCAAATCTGACCCTTGGCTGTTTACCCTTGGGCCAATTATTGTTGTGATTCCGGTGTTTCTGTCATTCCTGATCGTCCCCTTTGGGCAGAACATCGTAATTAGCAATGTCGGCATGGGTGTCTTTTTGTGGATTGCCTTGTCAAGCATTCAACCGATTGGTTTATTAATGGCTGGCTACGCATCTAATAACAAATACTCCCTCTTAGGGGGCTTGCGGGCAGCAGCGCAATCTATTAGTTATGAAATTCCTTTGGCGTTGGCGGTGTTAGCGATCGCTATGATGTCTAATAGCCTGGATACAGTTGATATTGTCAATCAACAGTCTGGCTACGGCATTTTGGGCTGGAACATTTGGCGACAACCAATCGGTTTCCTGATCTTTTGGATAGCCGCCCTAGCTGAATGCGAACGATTACCCTTTGACTTACCAGAAGCGGAAGAAGAAATCGTCGCAGGCTATCAAACTGAATACTCAGGGATGAAATTCGGTCTTTTTTACCTGGGTTCTTACGTTAACTTGATCCTTTCTTCCTTACTAGTAGCAATTCTCTACCTGGGCGGTTGGGACTTTCCCATTCCCCTCAACCTCATCGCTGGTTGGCTGGGAGTTAGTGAACTAAATCCCGTGTTCCAGATAGTAACTGCTGCTTTGGGAATCACGATGACCGTGTTCAAAGCCTATTTACTAGTGTTTGTCGCCATCCTGTTGCGCTGGACAGTGCCACGGGTACGGATTGACCAATTGTTAGATTTAGGATGGAAGTTTTTGTTGCCAGTTGGTTTGGTTAATCTCCTATTAACTGCCGCCCTGAAACTAGCCTTTCCCTTCGCCTTCGGCGGGTGAACCAATTTTAGATTTTAGATTTTAGATTTTGGATTGAATCTAAAATCTAAAATTCAAAATCCAAAATCCAAAAGAGAGAGTGATACACAATGCTAAAGTTCCTGAAACAAGTTGGTGATTACGCCAAAGAAACAGTACAAGCTGCGCGTTACATTGGTCAGGGACTTTCTGTTACCTTTGACCACATGCGGCGGCGTCCAATTACCGTACAGTACCCTTATGAAAAACTGATTCCTGGCGAACGGTTTCGCGGTAGGATTCACTTTGAATTTGATAAGTGCATTGCCTGCGAAGTTTGTGTTCGAGTTTGTCCGATTAACCTGCCTGTAGTAGATTGGGAATTCGACAAAGCCAGCAAAAAGAAAAAACTCAATCACTATAGCATTGACTTTGGGGTTTGTATTTTTTGCGGTAACTGCGTGGAATTTTGCCCAACTAATTGTCTATCTATGACAGAAGAGTATGAGCTTTCCACTTACGATCGCCATGAATTGAACTATGACAGCGTAGCGCTAGGTCGTCTGCCCTACAAAGTAACAGATGATCCAATGGTTACACCACTGCGCGAACTAGTTTACCTACCCAAGGGCGTCCTCGAACCACACGGACTACCCGCAGATGCGCCACGTGCGGGTGCGCGTCCAGAAGACCTGGTAGAACAAACGGAAAAATAAATGTCATCTGTCATTTGTCCCTCGTCCTTTGTCTAATGACAATTGACTAATGACCAATGACTAATGACCAATGACCAATGACCAATGACTAAGGACAAAAAACAGTGAATCTAGCGGAAGGAGTACAGTTTGTATCGCTTGGCATACTGGGCGTGATGATGATTGGGGCGGCCATTGGCGTGGTACTGTTCTCCAACATCGTCTATTCAGCCTTTATGCTAGGCGGCGTGTTCATCAGCATAGCGGGAATCTACCTATTGCTAAATGCTGATTTTGTTGCAGCTGCACAAATACTGATTTACGTTGGGGCAGTTAACGTATTGATTTTGTTTGCCATTATGTTGGTGAACAAGCGAGAGGACTTTGTAGCATTTCCCAACTCTTGGGTGCGGAAAGCATTAACAGGTTTAGTCAGTGTAGGATTGTTTGGTCTTTTAAGCACAATGGTTCTGGCTACTCCTTGGGCCTACTCAACTCCTGCTGTGGCGGGTGGTGAAAGTTCTATAATTTTAATTGGAGAACATTTCTTCACTGACTTTTTACTACCCTTTGAACTGGCTTCCATTTTGCTGCTGATAGCGATGGTAGGAGCAATTATTTTGGCACGCCGCGAGTATTTGCCAGACCTATTGACACCATCCAAACAGGGGCAAACTGTTTTGACTTTGCAAGAACGCCCCAGAGAACTAGTATCAACAACCAGCGAAACAAAAGAGTAATATTTACGACCTCAGTCGTGGATAAATAGCCAGATTTTTTCAGGAGGGATACCCAGATTCATGCAACTCCAGTACTTTTTATTACTAGCAGCAGCTTTATTCTGCATTGGCATCTACGGTTTAATTACCAGCCGCAATGCTGTACGGGTGCTGATGTCAATTGAGTTACTGCTCAATGCTGTTAATCTGAATTTAATGGCATTTTCCAACTTCCTCGACTCAACATTAATTAAGGGTCAGGTTTTCACAGTATTTGTGATTACCGTGGCCGCAGCCGAGGCGGCGGTAGGTTTAGCGATCGTGCTTGCCATTTATCGCAACCGCGATACCGTCGATATGGAGCAGTTTAATCTCCTGAAGTGGTAATTGTGCGTGCAACTCAAGCAGGTAATCATTGCTTATAAAGCGCGGGATGCCCGAAGTAAAGAATGGGCAGAAATCTGTGCTAAACAACTAGAAAGCCGCGAGTGCCATGTGTTGATGGGGCCTAGCGGGCCAAAAGACAACCCCTATCCTGTCTTTTTGGCTTCGGCGGGCCAACCAATCGATCTCGCTTTGGTACTCGGTGGCGATGGTACTGTTTTAACTGGTGCCAGACATTTAGCCCCAGCGGGCATCCCTATTCTGGGAGTGAATGTGGGAGGTCATCTGGGGTTTTTAACTGAGTCAGTAGAAGAGTTTCAAGATACTGAGAAAATTTGGGATCGACTGTTTGAGGATCGCTATGCTATCCAACGGCGGATGATGTTACAAGCTGCGGTGTATGAGGGTCACGGGTCTAATTTAGAACCAGTTAGTGAGCATTATCTGGCTCTGAATGAGTTTTGTGTCAAACCCGCCTCCGCTGATCGAATGATTACTTCAATTTTGGAAATGGAAATTGACGGTGAGGTAGTCGATCAATACGTCGGGGACGGGTTAATCATTTCCACCCCTACAGGTTCCACTGGTTATACTGTTTCTGCTAATGGGCCAATTATGCATGATGGTATGGAGGCGATTACCATCACTCCTATTTGTGCAATGAGCCTTTCTAGTCGCCCCCTCGTTTTGCCCCCTGGTTCTGTGGTGAGTGTTTGGCCTTTGGGCGATTACGATTTAAGTACCAAACTGTGGACAGATGGGGTATTGGGGACTTCAATTTGGCCGGGACACCGCGTTGATGTGCGGATGGCAGATTGTCGGGCTAAATTTATTATTTTGCGTGAGAACAATTCTTACTATCAGACGCTACGGGAGAAATTGCTTTGGGCAGGTACAAGGGTTCGCTACAGCAATAATCACCGTAATTAATTAAGTATTGTAGAGTGCATTTACCGCAGATGGCGATGGCATACCCGCCCGCCGCAGGCATCGCAACCAAAATTATCCAAGCCCCTGGATTTATCTGGGGGCTTTCTGCCCTGATTTTGACTTTCTTTTGACTTGTATTTATAGCGTATATCAAAGGAAAATTTTGTATCTTATTGCCAGATTTTTTGGTAATTAATGTCCATAATAAAAGCACTCTACCTCTAATCCAAGAGAGGAAAAAAGCTCTCTATAGGTTCTTTTATCGAAAACCGTATCGAGCACGCTTCGACACATTAATGCATAATGTGACCTATTTGTATAGTGCCTAAATCCTAGTAGAATAATTTCGCAAATCTAAGTAGGAAGATAGATGGAAGTTTCTGGACGCAACATCAATTACCCACTGAATCCTCCTGCCCCTCTTGAAGATTTTCCCGTCCTTCAAACTGAAAAATACATCCTACGGCTGGCTACAACTGAAGAAGAATTAGAATCAATTTTCCGGTTGCGCTTTGAAGTTTTTAATCTTGAACTAGGCTTAGGATTTTCTGCTTCTAACTTTACCCAAATGGATATAGATAAGTTTGATGCGGTTTGCCATCATTTAATCTTGATCTCCAAACAAACGGGTAAAACGATTGGAACTTATCGGATGCAAACCTATACAATGGCTTCTCAAAGACTAGGCTTTGATGCTGCCGATATATTTAATCTTAATGCAATTCCCAATTCTGTGCTTCAGGTATCAGTTGAAGTTGGGCGTACATGTATAGCTCAAGAATACCGCAACATTCAGGCACTTTTACTACTCTGGGAAGGGCTAGCAAATTATCTCATCTGGAGTAGAAATCAATATTTTTTTGGTTGTGCATCATTGCTAACACAATGTCCTTTACAAGCTACTTGCGCCTATGATTATTTTCAGCAGAATAACTTAATGCATCCAAGTGTTTTGGTTTATCCAAATTCACAATTTTGTCTAGAACTACCTCAAAATTATCCAGATTCATGTAATGTTGAGATTCCTAAAATTTTGCAAGCATACTTGAGTATTGGAGCTAAAATATGCAGCCTTCCAGCTATCGATCGGCAGTTTAAAACTATTGATTTTTTAACTATATCTAATATTGCAGACTTTGCCAGATGGCGTTATCCAAATCCTCTCAAAAAACCCTTACCACTGAGGATTTTTCACGATTAATTCCACCGCTGCTACCTTATTCAACGGACGCGAGAAAAAATATCCTTGTCCATATTCACAGTTCAACTTCCTCAGAAATGCTAGCTGCTCTTTTGTCTCTACTCCTTCGGCGGTCACATCCATACCTAATTTGTGTGCCAGTGTGATAATTGTCTCAATAATTTCTAAATTTTTCCCATTAGTATCTATCGGGCTGACAAAGGAACGGTCAATTTTCAACAAACTAATTGGAAAGCTATGGAGACGGCTTAATGAAGAGTAGCCTGTACCGAAATCATCAATTGATAACTTAATGCCCATCTTCCGAAGTTCTGAGAGTTCATCATTTGCCTCATCGCCATTTTCCATAATTGCACTTTCAGTAATTTCTAACATGAGACTGTCAGCATCAAGACCAGTCGAGTGCAAAATTTCCCGAATCTGCTCAATTAAATCTCGTTGAGAAAATTGCTTGACTGAGAGATTGACGCTGATTTTCTCTAACGAGTTTGTCGGATGGCTCACCAGCCAGCTTTGCATTTGGCGGCACGCCTCATGTAGTGTCCAGTAGCCAACCTCGACAATCATTCCGGTTTCTTCTACTAGGGGGATAAAATCTGTTGGAGAAATCAAACCTCGCTCTGGATGCTGCCAGCGCAGCAGAGCCTCAAAGCCTGAAAGTCTGCCATTAGTGAGGGAAACAATCGGTTGGTAATAAAGCTGAAACTCATGGCGTTCGATCGCTCGCCGTAGATCGTTCTCTAACTGCAATCTGACCAGAGCTTTAGTATACATTTCTTGGTTGAATAGTTCATAGCGGGCTTTGCCGAGCGCCTTGGCTCGGTACATGGCCGTATCAGCGTCTCTTAGCAAGTTTTCTGCTTGGTCATAGTTTACTGTCGAACTCAAGGCGATGCCAATGCTTGCCGTTGTAAATACTTCTTGCCCGTCAAGCTCAAGGGGTAATGTCAGTTCTTGTTGAATTCGTTCAGCTACTTTAATGGCTTCTGACACATTCTGGATTTCATCAAGCAGGATTGTAAATTCGTCTCCCCCAAGTCGTGCGGCTATATCTGTGGAGCGTATGCATATTACTAATCTATTTGCAATAGCAATTAGAAATTGGTCTCCTTTTAGGTGTCCGAGACTGTCATTGATCACCTTAAACCGATCCAAGTCGAGAAATAGTACAGCAAATAAATAATTCTTCTGCCGCTTGGCTCGCTGGAGTGTGTGTTTTAAGCGCTCCATAAAGAAAGCTCGGTTTGGTAGACCTGTCAGTGCATCGTGAAATGCATTATGTCGTAACTGTTCTTCTACCTGCTTACGTTCGTTAATTTCAGCTTCTAATTGTCTGTTAGCCTCTAAGAGTCCAGCAAATGAATCTTGTAATTGAGTGGCCATTTGATTATGAGCCTGAGCAAGAACTCTTAATTCTTTAATACCCTCTACTGTAACGGTTTGGTCTAACTTTCCATTAGCGATTTCCTGAGAGGCAACGCTCAAACAGAGAATTGGTTGAGTAATCCAATGAGAAGTAATCACTCCTATGACTGTAGCCAGTATCAACGCTCCGAAACACAGCAACATAGTGGTTCGGGTGTTAGCTTCGATATGCTCCATAAAGTCGGCTTCTGGAACCACCACGATAATCACCCAATTCAGCCCACAGTTGTCTCTAAAGGGCATTAACTGTATGAATTGCCGCTTGTGATCAATTTCAAATTCTAGCTGCTGGCTAAAAGAAATCTTTCTGAAATTACCAAGTTTTGACTGCAAATACTGTGTCGTCAGTTGAGTGATCCGATCGCTGCTAGCGATCGCTCTAAGCCGTTTAGCCCTCTTTTTTCCTCCGTTATCACTCAAGATAAAAGGTTTCTCCGTGCTTGAAGTTGCTACCAACTCTCCAGACTGCTCGACAATAAATGTCTCTCCTGAGCGACCAATCTTTAAACTTTGCAAAAACTCACTCAGTTGTGAGAGAGATAACGTTGCATTCGTCACTCCCAGCAAAGTACCTGTCTGGTCATAAAGAGGTTGGGTTGCACTGAACGCTAGCCCTGATGAAGAGAAATATGGATAAATTTCTGTGCAAGTAGTTTTACCTGCTTTCACAGCATTTGTATACCAGGGACGAGTGCGAGGATCAAAAGTTGGGTTAACTTGAAGTAACTTGACAATATTACCTTCATTATCAGTGGTGTAAGTATAGTAATTGTTACCAGTTGTTTGATCTTTTTTTCGGATGACTAGTGAACCATCGTTAAGGCGATCAACCGAATGAATATTTCCTTGTATACTTGCAAAAGCGATCGGTCTTAAGGGTTTGAATAACTGCATTTGATGCCATAAATGCTGTTCTAAACTTTTTGTATCTTTTAAACTTAACTTACCAATATGGACAGAATTGGCATTAATCTGAGTGACGAGTTGGGGAATCTTTATGTAATCGGTAACATGTTGATGAATCCGAGTTATAACTTCATTCCGCAGCTGACTAGCAACATCATTAACAGCTTTCTGACCATTTTTTAAAGATAAGAATGCCGTTAGGCCTACAGCAGTAGAGATTTGCAGAACGAAAGGTACTACAAGAGCTACACGGAGTGGCACTCTCAAGAACCCTTTTGGAATCGAACGCAAGAAATTTTGCTGTCGCATCTGTGCGATATTAGCCTCCGATAGCTTCAAAGCAAGAGTAAATCTTCTTGCCAAGGGAGTATTCTCAATCTGCTATACAGCTACTTTAAACTGCTACCTCGAATTCTGATCAGTTAACAATACTAAGTGGTGTAGGCATCGCCCGTTCTACATCCTGCCTGTCCTGTGCTAGAGGCAAAAACAATCCTTTATTCGCCATTAGGAGAATTAAGAACTATAACCCGCAAAGCGATCGCTCAATGCACGGTAACTGTAGAGTCGCCTGGCCACAGATGCGGCTACACTTAGTGTATTTTACACTCCATTGATGGCTTGGTTTTAAAACCAAGTCCTGTTTTGCGGGATTTGATACAACCTTGCCCACTTCTTTTCGTAGTTAATAAAGGAGAGGTGTTGATTGCCAATCTTCCCAATCAAATTAAAGTACGGTTGGCGATGTTTAACAATGAAGAGCATAGCTGCGACACCCCATCCAGTCCGCTTACATTAGATGATTTGAGAAATTTTTTAGGAACTCCACTTATGCGCCATCTCAAATTTGCTCCGAGTTGGTTGCGATTTTTAATTATTTTCTTATTAGCGATGGGTATACTGTTTCGCTTTTTTAATCTTGATGGCAAAGTTTACTGGCATGATGAAACTTATACTTCATTGCGAATTTCTGGTTACACAATTAATGAGGCAAAACAGCAACTTTTTAATAATCGTGTCATTGACAAAGAAAGCTTTGCTCAGTTTCAAGGGGCAAATCAACAAAAAACCTTAAATGCCACAATTATGACTTTGGCAAAAGAAGCTCCTTACCATCCACCGCTTTATTACATCATAGCCAGATTGTGGATGGAAATATTTGGTAACTCGGTGACGGCAATTAGAAGTTTATCTGCCTGTATCAGTCTGCTGGTTTTCCCTTGTGTTTACTGGCTATGTCGAGAATTATTTAATGTACCGTTATCGGTTCCTGGTGTAGCGATGCCTGCGGCAGGCGTAGCGATCGCACTCATGGCCATTTCTCCAATTCACCTAGTATACGCCCAGGAAGCACAAGAATATATTCTCTGGTTAGTCACCATATTACTATCCAGTGCGTCTCTGCTGCGAGCAATGCGCCTGGAATCACAAGATAAAGATAAGCCAGTCAAAGAACGACAACGACCAGATTTATTCGCTCTTTGGGGTATTTATACCATAACTTTAGTCATTAGTTTTTATACATTTATTTGGACTGCATTTGTAGCACTTGCTCACGGAATTTATGTAATAAGCATTGGCAAATTTAAGTTGACTGAAATTGTCAGAACTTATCTGTTAGCGACACTGGTAGCTTTCTTAGCTTTCATGCCTTGGATAACAATTGTGATAGGTGACTTTTTTCAATTTTTGATTTCAGCAGATAAGACAACAGCGCAGTCATCTTTAATACCTATAATTCCATTTTTGCTGATGCAGTTAATCCGGATTTTTTTTGATATAGACCTTAGTCCAGATAATCCTCTGAACTATCTAATTACACCAATTTTATTAATTTTAGTAGGGTATTCAATTTATTTTATTTGCCTAACAACTAACTATAAAGTATGGTTTTTTCTGATCACATTGATTGTAGTGCCAGCACTACCCCTAATACTGTCAAGTGCTGGTGGCATACAATTATCTACCGAACCATATTTCATGCCATCTTATTTAGGAATCCAAGTAGCTGTTGCTTACCTACTAGCTACGCAACTATATAATGGGAGCGTGTCCCGCCGGGGCATTTGGCACATAATCATGGCATTAGTAATTATTTGTGGTTTGATTTCTTCTAAGGCGAGTTCCCAGGCAGAAACTTGGTGGAATAAGGGTATGAGCTATGGCAATCCTCAAGTTGCCCAAATTATCAATCAAACAACTCGTCCACTTTTGATTACTGATGCTTTGGGCAATAATTATGGCAATGTCTTTTCTCTAAGCTATCTTTTGGAACCAAAAGTGCAATTTCTGTTGGTTAATAACCAAAAAATCCTTAAAATTCCTGATGGGTTTACTGATGTGTTTTTACTAAATTCTTCAGACAATTGGCATGAAAAAATTGAAAGAAAGTATAAATTAAAGACAAATATTGTTTACAGCGATCAATATTATTCGGTCTGGAAATTGGCTAAATCTCCTAAGTTGCGCCAACGTAACATCCCACCTAATAATCAGTTATCTGCTAGTTTATAGCGTGGAAAAGTACACCTTAGATATATAGGAATCATATTTGATTTCTGAAAATATTTCAGTAGGGTGTGTTATGCC
>NZ_JAYGHD010000363.1:0-19326 GCF_034932245.1 Nostoc sp. UHCC 0251 | reverse complement strand
AATGCCCAATGCCCAATGCCCAATGCCCAATGCCCAATGCCCAATGCCCCATTCCCAATGCCCAATGCCCCATTCCCAACCCTAATGAATAAAACAAAAAACCGGGTGTTTACCCGGTTTCTGACAACATTAAAATCCTCAATTTTTTAGGAGCATAGCAGTACTATGCCACTATTTATTTGTTGTCAAAATTAAACTTTAGCAGCTGATTTGGTAACAACGTTGAGTTCACCTTTAGCATACTTAGCAGCAAAATCTTCCAAAGAAATTTGCTTAATCTTGCTTGCGTTCCCAGCTGTGCCAAATTGCTGATAGCGTTCAGCACAAACCTTCTGCATGTATGTAATGGAAGGCTTGAGGAAGTGACGGGGGTCAAACTCCTCTGGTTTTTTAGCCAAAGCTTCACGTACAGCAGCAGTGATAGCCAAACGGTTGTCGGTGTCGATGTTTACTTTACGTACACCACTCTTAATACCTTTTTGGATTTCTTCTACAGGTACGCCGTAGGTTTCAGGAATTGCACCACCATACTGGTTAATCAGTGCAAGCAAATCTTCAGGTACAGAAGAAGAACCGTGCATTACTAAGTGGGTATTAGGCAAACGGCGGTGAATTTCTTCAATGCGGCTGATTGCCAAAATTTCGCCAGTCGGTTTGCGGGTAAACTTGTAAGCACCGTGGCTTGTGCCAATGGCAACAGCCAAAGCATCTACTTGGGTTGCTTCTACAAATTCAACAGCTTCATCGGGGTCGGTTAGCAGTTGTGAGTGGTCAAGTGTACCTTCAAAGCCGTGACCATCTTCAGCTTCACCAGCACCAGTTTCTAGAGAACCCAAACAACCTAGTTCACCTTCAACGCTGACACCCAAAGCATGAGCTACATTTACAACTTCGCGGGTAACATTAACGTTGTACTCGAAGCTCGCGGGGGTCTTAGCATCAGCTTCTAAAGAACCATCCATCATCACACTGGTGAAGTTGTTCTTAATTGCTGAGTAGCAGGTAGCAGGCGCATTACCATGATCTTGGTGCATGACAATGGGAATGTGAGGATAGGTTTCTACCGCTGCCAAAATCAGGTGGCGTAGAAAGTTTTCTCCTGCATAATTACGAGCGCCGCGTGAAGCTTGCAAAATTACGGGGCTATCTGTCTCGACAGCAGCCTTCAGGATTGCCTGAATCTGCTCCAAATTGTTAACGTTGAAAGCTGGGATGCCGTAACCGTTTTCAGCTGCGTGATCCAACAGCAGCCGCAGTGGTACAAGCGCCATAGATAGTCCTCCTAATGTGGTTGTCAGCTAGTCGGTCTGAGAGAAGCGTAATTATTACGCTAAATCTTAAGAGTTTTTTCAACTTATAGGAAATTATAACTAGTGTCGTGTGTCTATGTTGAAAAAGTTTACGCCATCGTTATTATAAATGTGTTCTATACTTGCCCTCTACTGCTGTACTATGCCCCACACTTGCTCTGTATTGCTGTACATTTAGTTACCCTACAGGTAGTAGCTCTGGTAGCCCAGTATCCCAAATGGTCATCTCAAAGCGATCGCAATCCTAACTATTTTGACAAATCTACAAGCGATCGCATCAGGCAAAAGACTCTAGTCTCTGGACAAATGCTACGTGTTCAGGAGATTGTAAGCCTGTTTGTAAAATTGTCAACACAGACTGCATATTCCCCGCTAATAACTCTGCAACCCCTAACCACAACCCCGGAAAAACTTGACTTCGCAGAATTCCGTTACTATCAGCAGCCAACTCTAGATACTCACCCTCTTCCAAATAGAACCAGGTCAATTTCTGATCGAGTACTTGCCAGACGATATATTCTTTGACTCCATTGCGACGATAGGCTTGTTTTTTAGCATGGAGGTCGATGGCGACACTACTAGCAGCAATTTCGACAATTAGCTCTGGTGCGCCTTCAATATAATCATCGTCACTCAGTCTTACTTGACCACCCGCTTCTGGGTTGATCAGAAGTACAGCATCTGGTTGGGGTTCGTTATCTAAGTCTAGGCGGACAGTGGGTTCTACTCCCAAAGCTACACCAAGTGTCGCGGCTTCGTAAGTACCGAGCCATGCAATAATCCAACCATGCGGTTGACCATGACTTCTAAAACGCAAAGCAGCAGGCATGTAGACAATTCCCTCAATCAATTCGGCTTTTTTCAAATTAGGCATGGCGTTGTAGCGACGCTCAAATTCATAAAGGCTGAGTTTGTCGCCATTTTCCAGAAGGGGAATTGTCCAATGCTGTGGAAGTGTTTTTACCATGAAAATGGTGTTTGGGATTAGTCTATGCCTATCCTAACGAATTGCAGAAATTTCTTGAATGCTGCGATCGCCTTCTTTTAATCTAATAATATTATGTTAATTTTATGGGTCGCCCGGGGCTCGAACCCGGAGCAAATCGGTTAAAAGCCGAGTACTCTACCATTGAGTTAGCGACCCTTTCGCTGCATTTCGCAACTTTGCCATCATAGCACAGACATCTGTAGATTTGTAAATGGGTTTAGAAAAAATTAGCCGTCAACCTTATAGATGCTGTATGGCTAGCTCCTGGTGCTAACACAGTCAGGTTATCACCAGTATTAAGAGAGTTACGGGTGGCACTCCACGGTTCTAGACAGTAGAATTCTTTGCCTTTGACTGTCCAAAATACCAGGTAGGTAGAAAAATCATCATAATCCAAGGTGAGCTTTAACTTACGACTGCCATCTATTGCAGTGGCCGATTGACTCGTTAACTGTCCAAAGGCAAAATCAATTTCATCACGGCTAAAGTCAAAATTGCCATCAAAAGAGTGAAATTCCTTAGTTTGATTGTCTTGATACTGCTTTGAAGGAATTTCAAGCTCTAGCTGAGTTTTATCACCACACAGAAAGTAGGGATGGAAACCAGCCGAAAAGGGCATTGGTGTGGATGACAAGTTTTTATACTGCTGGCGGACTTCTAGGGTATTACCTTGAAGTTCGTAGGTGAAAGCCAGCTGAAAATCAAAAGGATAAACTGCCTTAGTTTGCTCATTGCTATCAAGAACAACAGTGAGACTAGCTTTATCTCCAGTTTCTTGTTCTGTTACTTTCCACGGCAATTCACGGGCAAAACCGTGTTGTTTTAGAGTATATTTTTGTCCGTTGTGAGTGTAAGTATTGTCTGGTAGATTGCCACAAATAGGAAACAAAATTGGATTTCCACCTCTAACACTCAACTCAGGATGAGTAAAGCGTTCAGTGTCCAGATAGAAAATTTCTTGCCCTTGAATGCACCAACGGGTGATAATACCACCGCGTTCTGGTACGACTTCCAACTGAGAACTAGTGGCTTCGTCAGAAAGAATATAGGTCTTGTACTGTTGCTGTTGAACTGCAATGGAAAACATAAGTTTAGTCCTAATTGAGCATTGGGTATGGAGCATAGGGAATGGGGCATGGGGCATGGGGCATAACGTACTCTAAATCCCCACTCCCTATTCCCTATTCCCTACTCCCATTCCCTAGAATTTACTCGTCTTCTGCAAACACAAAACGATATAACTCGCTAGGGTCTGGTTCTGGGCTGCTTTCGGCGAATTTAACCGCGTCGTCGATTACATCCTGAATTTTACGATCAATTGCTTTGATTTCTTGATCGTCCGCCAGATTTTGCTCTAGCAAATAAGCTGCTAACTTCTTAATTGGGTCACGGGCGAACCAAAATTCTTTTTCCGCCTTGCTTCGCATTTCATCTGGGTCAGCCAAGGAGTGACCCCGGAAGCGGTAGGTAAGCGCCTCAATTAATGTTGGGCCTTCACCTGCACGGGCACGAGTTACGGCTTCTTGAGCCACGGCTCGGACTGCTAGTACATCCATGCCATCTACTTCTACGCCCACCATGTTAAATGCACTGGCTTTTTTATAAATCTCTGGCTGAGAAGTGGCTCGTTCGTGAGACATTCCAATGGCCCACTTATTATTTTCGACTACAAACAGAATTGGCAGTTTCCATAAAGCCGCCATATTTAGCGTCTCGAAAAACTGACCGTTGTTAGCTGCACCGTCGCCAAAAAAGCAAGCTGTCACTTGGTCAGCATTTTTATCTCCCAACACTTCGCGGCGGTATTTGCTTTGAAAAGCTGCTCCAGCTGCTACAGGAATTCCCTCAGCCACAAAAGCGTAGCCACCCAGCAAGCGATGTTCCGCAGAAAACATGTGCATGGAACCACCGCGCCCTTTGCTGCAACCTGTGGCTTTACCAAATAATTCTGCCATTACCTCTCTTGCTGGTACTCCCGCGCTTAGAGCATGAACATGGTCGCGGTAAGTACTACAAACATAATCTTCACCCGGTCGCATTGACTGGACAACACCACTGCAAACAGCTTCTTGACCGTTGTACAAATGGACAAAACCAAACATTTTGCCCCTATAGTACATTTCAGCGCACTTGTCTTCAAACAAGCGCCCTAATACCATGTCCTCATACAACCGTAACCCTTCTTCTTTTGTAATGTGCGTAGTAGCAGGATTAAATGTGGGTAAAGTACGCTCTTGAACCATTATTTTTGAGTATCCCTGTTGTACAACTTAAACTTAGGTCTTAAATAAGTTGGTCTGATAACACCTGAGCTTTTAACAGGCTAGCGTTTGCAAGACTCAACAATCAAACTTTATTTATGCACCAAAAAAGAACCTTAGGGAATAGCTGAATTTTTAATTTTTGGTTTTTAACTTTTCAGCCCATGCCCCGTGAGGATTTGACTCTAACGACAATATCTGTCGCTTTGGGTTTTTCTCTCTCACCATTCCCCTTCATAGACTAGCAATCAAGATAAACTGGTTTCTGATATCCATTAACAATTTAAAAAAAAGGAGGCAAAAGTCTCTATATCCAAATAGATAATTGTAATTAAAGGTAAATTATGATATATTTTCCTTCTCTAGTTATCAGGGTCAACCCCCAATAGTGGTATTTTATTGACCTCCTAGTGGGAAAGTCCCATAAAAATCAATCATCAATAGATTCTTGCAACCACAACAATTGTGCCGTGATTAAAAGCGGTAGTTGTGGTTTGTGCTATCGAAGGCTGATAATAGTTGTGTTAAACAAAAATACTAAGAATTAAAACAAAAAATTGAGGCTTTCTGGGCGAAAGCAAAAAATTAGTACTAGAATGTGACTCAAAATTTCGGGAAGGTACAAAACAAGTTGTTGCAATATACACTTGTAGAGTAAGTTCTATACGGCATTTTTATGGCACGGTTTTACAGGCCTGGAAAGCTCTAGGTGAATTATGTTGATCACGGTGCAGAGGAAGTAGGCTGTGCGAATTCCGCTAGATTACTACCGAATTTTAGGACTACCGTTAGCGGCAAGTGATGAACAATTGCGACAGGCATACAGCGATCGCATTGTACAATTGCCTCGACGTGAGTATTCTCAGGCAGCAATTTCTTCTCGTAAACAACTCATAGAAGAAGCTTACGTGGTTTTATCAGATCCAAAACAACGCAGTACCTACGATCATCTCTATCTTGCCCATGCCTATGACCCAGATAACCTTGCTGCTGCCGCAGTAGCACTGGAAAATCGTCCAGAAAGCACCAAAAGGGGTATTGACACCCAGAGTCTAGGCATCGAAATTAGCCAAGACGAATTAGTTGGCGCTTTATTGATTTTGCAAGAGTTGGGAGAATATGAACTTGTATTAAAACTAGGTCGTCCGTACTTAGTAAATAAAAACACTGCTACAAGTGCAAGAAAAAGCAATAATTTAGCAGACGAAGAAATTTATGAAAGTGCTGAACATCCAGATGTTGTTCTCACTGTTGCCCTTGCTTGTCTAGAATTAGGCCGCGAACAGTGGCAGCAAGGTCATCATGAAAATGCTGCCATATCTCTAGAAACTGGTCAAGAACTGCTAGTGCGCGAGGGGTTATTCGCTAGTGTTCAGGCGGAAATTCAGGCTGATCTTTACAAGTTGCGACCATATCGAATTTTGGAGTTGCTGGCACTACCTCAAGAAAAGACCGCCGAACGACAGCAAGGTTTGGAATTATTACAAAACCTCTTAGAAGATCGTGGCGGGATTGATGGCACGAATAATGATGATTCTGGTTTAAACATAGATGACTTTCTGCGGTTTATCCAGCAGTTACGCAACCACTTAACAGTCGCAGAGCAGCACAAGTTATTTGAAGCCCAAAGCAAACGCAATTCTGCTGTTGCAACTTACTTAGCTGTTTATGCCTTGATAGCGCGGGGGTTTGCTCAACGGCAACCTGCTTTAATTCGTCAAGCAAGGCAGATGCTCATGCGTCTGGGCAAGCGCCAAGATGTACATTTAGAACAGTCTTTATGTGCGTTACTCTTGGGACAAACTGAAGAAGCAACCCGTGTTTTAGAACTTAGTCAAGAGTACGAAGCTTTAGCTTTTATTCGGGAAAAATCTCAAGATTCTCCAGATTTGTTACCAGGGCTGTGTCTATATGCAGAACAATGGTTGCAACACGAAGTATTTCCTCATTTTCGAGATTTAGCAAACCAGCAAGCTTTCCTAAAAGATTACTTTGCTAATCAACAAGTGCAAGCTTATTTAGAAGCACTGCCAACTGATGCAGAAACAACTAATGAATGGGCTGTAATTAATTCCCAATATTTTCCCCAGGCCCAA
The DNA here is from genome assembly GCF_034932245.1 of Nostoc sp. UHCC 0251. Taxonomy (NCBI): domain Bacteria; kingdom Bacillati; phylum Cyanobacteriota; class Cyanophyceae; order Nostocales; family Nostocaceae; genus Nostoc; species Nostoc sp. UHCC 0251. The sequence continues at coordinate 12,671 of NZ_JAYGHD010000363.1, read as the reverse complement.
ACAAATAAGCCCCATTTCCACAACAATTCAACTAAAACCTCAGCGCAATTTAATCGCAGCAGAACCCCTGACCCAGATTTGCCAGAAACACCAACAAAAGAAACACCCGAATATTCAAACTTCTCACTACCCATGTGGAATTCATCTGAGAGTGTAAAATCAGAGGTTCCCGCTGCTGAACGGATGAGCAGAGGTACTAATCAGCATTTAAACGGTTCAGCTAAGACTGCTGCACCCGGTCATAACCAAAAGCGTAGGCGGAGAAAACCTACTCCATCTGCAAACCGAGAGCGTGTACCAGATAATCGTCCTAATTCTCGTCGTCCTCGGCGGCGGCGAACTTTTGCTAACACCATAGAAGGGAAAACACGGCTGGTATGGAGAGTGTTTATTTCTTTGGTGAGTATATTAGTTTTCTGGGTGTTAGCGACAACAACTTTTGGATGGTTAAAAAATCTGTTTTTTCCTGAACCCTCTCTGCGTGGTATAGAGTTGTTTGTAGAGATGAATCAACCACCAGTATCTATTCCTAATCCAAATGATAAACCACAAGTAACAGATGGCCCTTTAACAAATGCAACGGCAGAGGAAGTTATTCGGACTTGGTTCTCGACCAAAGCCGCAGCTTTAGGGCCCAATCATGAGATTAATAATTTAGATCAGATTTTAACTGGTTCAGCTTTATCTCAATGGCGGCTGATTGCTCAACAGTATCGATCAGACAATCGCTACGGCAAATATGACCATAGCTTGAAGATAGAATCTGTTGAGAAAATTGATTTATTTGCAGATCGTGCCGCAGTGGAAGCTACGGTTAAGGAAGTGGCACAGTTCTATGAAAATGGTCAGTTTAAAAGGTCTTCTAACGATAATTTGCGAGTTCGGTATGATTTGGTTAGAGAACGAGGTAAATGGCGTATTCAGAGTACATCTGTTGTGAATCAGATAATTAGATAAGTTTGAATTTTTCAACTCAAAATTCACCAGAACTTTCTAACACCTCTAACAAACTCTTCAACATCAAATAAGCAGAAGTCCCTCCCGGATCTGGATGTCCAATGCTCCGTTCTCCCAGGTAGCTAGCCCGTCCCTTTCTCGCCTGCATTGGTATAGTTTCTTGCAACCCCCTTTGGGCTGCTGCTACAGCCTGTTGCATAGCTTCCAGCGTTCCCTTATTTTCTCCTACAGCTTGCCCAAAAGCGGCTACAGCCGGAGATAGCACATCCACCATTGTTTTGTCTCCTAGTTGCGCTTTGCCACGTTGCAGCACGCCGTCTAAGCCTGCTTGGAGTAGCCCTAACACATCTTGTTCTGTTAATTCTTGCTTATTTGCTACTGCTGTACTGGCTCGTAAAAACCAAGTGCCATAGAGAGGGCCACTCGCACCGCCAATGGAAGAAATCAAGGTCATACTCACGGCTTTGAGAATGTTGCTGATGTCCTTATCTGTAAGAGTTGGTAATTGAGCGCTTACCTTTTTGAAGCCGCGATCCATATTGATCCCATGATCTGCATCTCCGATCGCAGCATCTAATTCTGTCAAATATGCCTTATTCTGCTCTATCTCTGTTGCAAAAGCCTGCAACCATTGTAATATCTGCGCCTGACTCACCATATTAAAATAATTTGTAATTGATAATTATGAAATTCCCCAGCGCCAACTTGGTGTTTTGACTGGTGCATCCCATAGGCGGATCATCTCGTCATCTAATTTCAGCAGGGTAATGGAACAACCTTGCATTTCTAGAGATGTGATATAAGGGCCTATCAAGTTTCGCACAATTTGCAATCCTTGCTGTTCGCAGATTTGGGCGAGTTTGCGGTAAACAATATACAGTTCAGAAATTGGAGTTCCACCCATACTATTGACGAAAGCTAATAAGCGATCGCCTTTGGCAAATGGGAGATTTATTAGTTCTACATCTACCCATTCTCCTTTGTCTTCATCCCACTCGCGCAGTGTGCGGCTGTATGGTGCATCTTCAAGGAGCGATCGCATCAAAATTTCGGTAATCTCGTCTACTGATTTGATGGATGTACGTTCTATTCCTGGCTCACCGTGAATACCGATGCCTAATTCGATTTCGCGATCGCCCAATTCAAATGTCGGCGTTCCATTAGCGGGGACTGTACAAGATGTTAGAGCAATTCCCATACTCCGCCCATTCAGATTTACTCGGCGACATAAATTTGCTATTTGTGGCAAATCATACCCAGCCTCAGCCGCCGCACCACAAATTTTTTCTGCCAGTATTGTTGTTCCCACACCCCGCCGTCCTTGGGTATAGAGGCTATCTTTCACTGCTACATCGTCATCAATCAAAATATTTAGCGATCGAATACCCTCAGCACGGGCTAACTCCGTTGCCATCTCAAAGTTCATCACATCGCCACTGTAATTTTTGACGATATAAAGGATACCTGAGCCTCCATCTACAAGCTTTGCTGCTTCTAGCATTTGGTCTGGAGTCGGCGAAGTGAAAACCTCACCAGGACAAGCTGCATCAAGCATTCCTCTGCCAACGAAGCCAGCGTGCATTGGTTCGTGTCCACTGCCACCACCTGAAATAATTGCTACTTTTCCTTGTATAGGTGCATCGGCTCGATAGACAAAAGCGGGATCATAATTCAATTTAATTAAATCGGAATGAGCCGCCGCCATACCTTCTAGACTTTCTCGCACAAAGTCTTCCGGCTTGTTGATCAGCTTTTTCATAATCCGTGTTTGGTTAAAAGGGTTCTAAAACCCAGGTTATAGCGCTTATGGTTTGTATGCAATATAGTTTGACCTCTCTCTAAATCTCTCTCCTAAAAGGAGAGAGACTTTGAAATTTCCCCCTTCCCGCATCGGGAAGGGGGTTAGGGGGTTAGGTTTTTCTACATAAGGTAAAAAGTCAGTTATTTAATGTCAATTCAAAGATTCCATTAACTCAATACATTTGTGCATCTGCTGGCGCATGGTTTCCTTATCGGCATGAAACCTTCGCCCATGACCTGGTAGCACCCACTCAAAAGAGTAATTAGCCAAGTTACGCATTGATTTAGTCTGTTTTGACCAAGAATACCAGCAGGCATTGTGGAATGCAGTCAGTTGGTGCAAGCTTTCTGACCAAGCGAGATGATCGCCAGTGAAGAGGAACTTATTTTTGTAGAGTAAAACAGTTTGTCCTTTGGTGTGACCGGGAACTGGGATAATTAATAAATCTGGAGTCAAAGTAAATGCTTCAGAACCAGTTAGCTGTATTTCTACATTGCGAGTGTCCGCAGTAATATCATCAACGTGGAGGATGCGATCGCACTGAAAATGCTCCGCAAATTTTTGATGATCTGCCACATCATCCTTATGAGTTAGGTACATATAACGAATTGGCCCCAGTTCTTCTAAACGTTTGACTAAAGGCGGCGTAAACCGGGGAGAATCCACCAAAATATTACCTTCTGGAAGCTGAATTAAATAGCTAGCAGCACCGTAAGATTTTTCAGAATGATAGCCGCAGTGGTAAATATTTTCTGTTACTAATATTGGAAAACTTTGTTGAACATCTTTGATATCTTTTGGCTTTTCAACTGTACCAATGGAACTGGTTGGACAAGCTAAAAGTGCTTGCAGTGCAGCTAATCTTTCTGCTTCATTGGTTGGTTGATGATAAACAGCCGATTGATCATCTACATCATAAAATACTTCAGGAGCCATCCAGCGACAGGTATCACAATCAATACAGGTAGTATCTACATAAAAATCGCCGTTGACATTTTGGGGACGACGCTGATTTAAATGAGCCATATTAATCCTTTTGCTTCCAGCCGCTTACTGGGAAGCGATAAACTCTATGTCACTAAGCTAGCAAAAGTAACTTGAGACTGTAGCCGCCACTAGAAGTAAATCTGCTCAAAAATATAAAGACTCGTGAAACCCAGTAAGCATAAATTGGGAAAACTGAACATAGACACTATCTGCTGATATATTCCCAAATATGCTTTACTGTTCTAATTCCAGTTGTGCAAATCCCTTTAATCCTGATGACGATAAGTTTTGCATTAAGTGTGGACAAACACTTACACCATTATTTAGAAACCGTTTCCGAGTAATAGGACTTTTGGGTGAGGGTGGATTTAGCAGAACTTATGAAGCTAGGGATGTAGATAAGATAGACGAACCTTGCGTAATTAAACAATTTGTCCCTCAATTTGAAGGAACGGCTGCACTAGAGAAAGCAACGGAGTTATTTAAGCAAGAAGCGAAGCGTCTGTATGACTTGGGAGAACATCCACAAATTCCCCGTTTGATTGCTTATTTTGAACAGGATAAGCGGCTTTATTTGGTGCAAGAGTTAATTCAAGGGCAGAATTTATTACAAGAATTGCAGCAACAGGGAGCCTTTAGCGAAGAAAAGATAAAACAGCTTTTAACTGATTTATTGCCTATCTTGAAGTTTATTCATGAACGCGGTGTAATTCACCGAGACATCAAGCCAGAAAATATCATGCGCCGTCTGGATGGCAAGTTAATATTAATTGATTTTGGTGTTTCTAAACAAATTACAAAAACTTTTGTAGGTGTTGGCACAACATTAGGAACGCCTGGATATACACCATTAGAGCAAATGCGTGGTCAAGTTTTCCCTGCAAGTGACCTTTATAGTTTGGGTGTAACTTGTATTCGGCTATTAACCCAAGTTTTACCAAATGCAGATGGTTCTGATAAGCTTTATGATGCGCTCAGAGGTTGCTGGATTTGGAGAGAATATTTTCCACAAGGTAGAAGTATTACTTCTGAATGTGGCCAAGTTTTAGATAAGTTAATTCAGAATTATGTGAAAGAACGCTATCAATCTACAGATGAAGTGCTAGCAGAGATAAACAATAAACAAACTCAAAAGCAGATTTTATCAAAGTTCCAAAAATTTACAGGATCTACTTTGCCATCTCATATAACTTTAGTATTGACAGCAGATTACAGTAGACTCAAGGATTTACTAGCATCTGCTAGATGGGAAGATGCTAATGAAAAAACTTTTGATATTTTGCTTAAGATATCAGGTAGAAAAAAACAAGATTCACTCTATCTAGAAGATGTAAAAAAATTGTCTTGTCAAGACCTTCGTACTATTGACAGTCTATGGACTAAATATAGCAATGGGCATTTCGGTTTAAGTATCCAAAAACAAATTTGGCAAAATATAAGAGGAAACCAAGAGTCTGATGAGGAAAGTTTGTATCGTTTTGGCACTCAAGTAGGATGGCTGCGCCCTAAAATAGGAAGAAAGCAATTATTTGGTAGTGCAAATTTCTTTTGGCAACAAAAGCCTCCTATATCATTTTATGACCTAACTTTTACTATAAATGCTCCAAAAGGACATTTGCCATGTTTTGGACTTCTTGGTATGACATTAGTAATAAGTTTAATCTTCTTACGATGTGAAGAATGTGGACTTTAAAATCTAGTATTTATGGAAGGATAAGCTATGACTGAAATTGTATTTTTTGTTGAAGATGATCCAGATGGTGGTTATACGGCTAGAGCTTTAAGTGAGTCAATTTTTACTCAGGCTTACGATATAGAAACACTACAGGAAATGGTTCATGATGCAGTTCACTGCCATTTTCCTAATGAACAACGCTGTTCCAAAATAATCTGGATACTGCTTTAAAACTCTGCGTCCCTCTGCGCTCAACTCCGCGTTCCTTTGCGTTTTACTCCTCTTCCCAATATATAGATAATCTCGCCATGAAGTATAGGTAGAGTATGACCCAAACGCAATCCTAAAATAATCCATCCTTCAAGAGCATCTTGCAAATCTTCCCGGCAAGCCTCTAGTGTTGCAGCGTTTGCCCAAACTCCTTGACATTCTGGAATTTCGCTATAAAAAGTTCCATCCTCAAGCAACTCGTAGGTTGCTTTATGCAATGCTGTACGAATGTAATTTGTCAACATTTAGATTCTTACAACTTCATTTAGCTTTTTGATCGATTTGCCTATGACTAAAATTTTACTTTTAATCGCAAATCAGCAAAACTCTAATTATTATGTATAATTTTTAATTTCCAAAAATGCGATCGCGCCCCTTTACCAAACGCGATCGCTAAACTTTGCATCCCCTAAGCAATAAAATGCAACTGATTGATCGCTGCATTAATTAGATTATGGGTTATAGGAAGGCTATCCACTACCATCCCCAGACACAACAGCATCATGTAGGAGATGGAATAAAGAAACAACTCTCTAGCGACAGTGCGATCCTCTGGATTTTGCAACAAACGCCAAGATTTGTGGATAAATAATCCTCCCAGACTTAGGGCGATCGCAGCATAAAGAATTCCACTCGCGCCCAAAGGATAAACCAATAACACGGTTGCAAATACTGTTACCAGCGTGTAATACCAAATCTGCTTCACGGTTGCCGTAGTACCTTCAATCACAGGTAACATTGGTATCCCAACTTTTGCGTAGTCATCTTTAATCATTAGAGCTAGCGCCCAGAAATGGGGTGGTGTCCATAAAAAGACGATGGCAAAAATCAGCCATGCTGACCAGCTTAATGTCCCCGTGACAGCAGCCCAACCCACTAAAGCCGGAATTGCCCCAGCCGCACCACCAACAACGATATTCTGAGGGGTGTGGCGTTTTAGCCAGTGGGTGTAGACCAAAATATAAAAGACGATGCCAGAGAAAGCTAACAGCGCGGCTAACAGATTGGCAAATACTGCTAGGAGTGTAAAGGAAATCGTCGCCAGTGCGATCGCAAAAATTAGAGCATCGCGCGGCTGCACCTTCCCAGAAGGCATCGGACGATGGCGCGTCCGCTCCATGTCATAATCAATATCCCGGTCATAGACACAGTTAATCGTCTGGGCGCTTGCAGCAGCCAAAGTGCCACCAGTGAGAGTTACTAGCAACAGCAATGGGTCTACTTCTCCCTTAGCAGCAATCCACATACTCCCAGCCGTGGTAATCAAAAGCAACGGAATAATCCGAGGCTTCGTTAACTGGTAGTAACTTTGAATTACCTGTAAAAACGTTTGGTGGTGGCGAGAGACATTAGTCTCAATCATTTTGGCTCTGGTTCCTTATTTTTCAACAACTTATATGCAGCCCCCGCTCAAGGCGGCTCTTTCAGGCAAATGAAACACAGATTTTCTGCACCTGCGTGGGTCGCAATACTCGCCGTTGCGGCCATAATTTAGTAGAGACACGATTAATCGCGTCTGTACAGGAGTTTGGAGTAGAGGCGCGATTAATCGCGTCTGTATAGGAGTTATGAGTTAGAAATTCTTCCTTCCGTTACTCTCCCTGTTCCTCACTCCATACTCAGCAGTCATTGCTCAACACTGTGATGTCGCGGCTAGTAGCCCAGTCACGCAGTGCGAGAACTGTGAAAGCCACCAAAGTACCCAGCAAAGCAGCTCCCATAGCTTGATGAGAGACGGTGAGAGGCTCAACTTGGAGGTGTAATTTGAAAGTGGCGAATCCCAACAAGATTTGTAAGGTTAACAACCCACCAGCTATATTTGCCAGTCGCCGTAAGGCTGGATGTAGTGCTGGTGTCCGCCAACAGATAAATACCATTGCCAAGGTTGCCACTGTTGGCGGCACCAAACCAGCAATATGGCTGTACATTACCGTACAAAGTTGAGAACCGCCGAGGCATTGGTGTAGTGCCCAGCGAGAGCCTACCAAAGCACCTAGCAAACTTTGCAGGTAAACCAGAACAGCAGCAGTTAAACCGACCCAAGGCAACTTACCAACGGTTCCAGTTCCCTGATAAGGCGTGAGTGCCGTGCCGATAATCAGCAGGGTGCAAAAAAACAATAGCGCCGTTCCTAAATGAGCGGTAACAATATCAAACCGCAATAGTTCGGTAACGGTGAGTCCACCCAAGATGCCTTGGAAGACAATTAAAAATAGGGCGAATGTGGATGCCCAAGGCAGCCATCTGGGTAAGAAACGACGATGCCACCAGGACAAGCCAAAGAGTGCGATCGCGCTTACACCAATTAAAGCTGCATCCAATCGGTGAAACCACTCCAAAAACACTTGGAGATTCATTTGCTTGGCTGGTACAAGTTCGCCATAGCATAAGGGCCAGTCTGGGCAAGCAAGTCCAGCATTCATCACGCGGGTGGCGCTGCCTATTGCCATCAAAATTAAGGTGGCTATGCATATTTTCCACACCAAGCGACGAATCATTTCCTTGGGCTTTTGCTGCTCAACTGCCGCTTCATTTTGTTGTTGTAGGACAAATTCGCTCATGAAGGATACCTTCTGCCCGCTCTTGGTGGATCTGTTAAAATTTTCAGTTTTCTTTTAGCGTCCTATCTTCACCCTAGCGTATAGGCTAAGGGTTTATAGATTAGCACTCACTTATACTTTGAATCACTCCAGAAAGGTTTTGCCTGAAGCTTTAGGTATTTTTCAAGATGTGAAAAATTGATTAATCACAATTAATTTAAGCATTCTAAATTTTTCCTTAAGTTTTTCCACTGAATTTTAGAAGAAGGCAGGAGGCAGGAGGAAATAATTATGAATGAATTTAGTTTTGGGTATAAAACCCGGTGGTTCAATACCCATGCTTTTAAATGCATCTGGGTTACTCCTACCTTCCTTCTACCTCCTGCCCCCTGCCTCCTGCCTCCTGATAGTCACCTTGTACCCAAAATTAGTAAAATAGTTAAAAAAATTAATAAAAATTTCAGACCTTTGTACTCCATGCCTTCCAGCCTAGACTACCTTAGTAAGTGAGTAGCTTTAAAATAACGTAGTAAATTCAATTAAGTAAGCCGTGAAGATTCCAAGTTCAATCTGGACATTACTCATTGGCATCGTGCTAACGCTAGTCAGCCTTTGGTATGGTCAAAATCACGGTCTGTTGCCAGCAGCAGCCACGGATGAAGCCGTATTAGTGGATGGTCTATTCAACGCGATGATGATCATTTCTACAGGTATATTCCTACTCGTAGAAGGTATTTTAATTTACTCCGCATTTAAATACCGTCGGCGTGCAGGTGACAATGAAGACGGTCCACCAGTTGAGGGCAATGTACCTCTAGAAATTCTCTGGACGGCGATCCCAGCAATTATCGTTATCGGTATTTCTGTTTACAGCTTTGATGTCTACAACGAAATCGGTGGCTTTGATCCCCATGCTATTCATGAAGCGCCGATGATGAATCAGGAGTCAATGGCAATGCCTGGAAGTGCGATGGCGGCAACTTTAAGCGATACTCCTCCTAGCACCGAACCCAACCTCAATCAAGAAAAATCTGATGAGGCAATGCAAGACCCAGGTACCGCAGCAGTCCGCAATGCTGACCAAATTCCCCAACTGCGGAATGCTCCAGGTGTCGGTAGTGTTGCTCCCACAATTGGGGGCACTCCTGATAAAGCAGGCAAACCAGCAGGATTACAGGTCAACGTCACAGGTCTACAATATGCCTGGCTTTTCACTTATCCTGAAACTGGTATAACTACAGGTGAAATGCACGTCCCCATCGGACGAGAAGTAGAAATCAATATGACAGCCAACGATGTCATCCACGCCTTTTGGGTGCCAGAGTTCCGTCTGAAACAAGATGCGATCCCTGGTAGACAAAGCGAGATTCGCTTCACACCCAAAAAAGCAGGAGATTATGTCCTAATCTGTGCTGAACTTTGTGGCCCCTATCACGGTGCAATGAGAGCAACAGTAGTCGTTGAGCCAGAAGAAGCCTTTGACAAATGGATGCAAGAACAGCTAGTTGCTAGCCGTGAAACACTAAACCAAGCCGTTGCTGTTAACCCTGCGAATCTATCCCCAAATGAATTTCTCGCTCCTTACACCAAGGACATGGGAATTAAACCAGAAATCCTCCATCAAGTTCACCATTAGTCATTGGTCATTGGTCATTAGTCATTAGTCATTGGTCTAAATAAGTGACAAATGACAACTGACAACTGACAAAGGACAAATGACAAAAGATAACTAACGACTATGACACAAGCTCAGTTGCAAGAAACTGCCAATATCCCTGCCCTTAGTGAAGAACCAGGGGTCAGAAAATGGCAAGACTTCTTTGGCTTTCAAACCGACCATAAGGTGATTGGGATTCAATACCTAGTCACTTCGTTTATTTTCTACTGCATTGGCGGTGTAATGGCTGACTTGGTTCGCACAGAACTGCGAACTCCAGAGGTAGATTTTGTTACCCCCGAAGTCTACAACAGTCTGTTTACACTGCACGCCACGATCATGATTTTCTTGTGGATCGTGCCAACCGGGGCAGGGTTTGCTAACTATCTAATTCCCCTGATGATTGGGGCAAAAGATATGGCATTTCCTCGGCTGAATGCTGTTGCCTTTTGGATGATCCCCCCTGCGGGTATATTGCTGATCGCCAGTTTAGCGGTAGGCGATGCACCGGATGCAGGTTGGACTTCCTACCCTCCCCTGAGTTTGGTAACAGGGCAAGTAGGGCAAGGCATTTGGATTATGAGTGTCCTATTGCTGGGTACATCATCTATTTTGGGGGCGATAAATTTCCTGGTGACATTGCTGAAGATGCGTATCCCCGGCATGGGCGTTCATCAAATGCCCTTGTTCTGCTGGGCAATGTTCGCCACTTCGGCGCTAGTTTTGGTATCAACCCCAGTGCTAGCAGCTGGTCTAATTCTGCTGGCTTTTGACTTAATTGCCGGGACAACATTTTTTAACCCAACTGGCGGTGGCGACCCAGTAGTATACCAGCACATGTTCTGGTTTTATTCCCACCCAGCGGTTTACATTATGATTTTGCCTTTCTTTGGGGCAATTTCGGAAATTATCCCGGTGCATTCCCGCAAGCCGATTTTTGGCTATAAAGCGATCGCTTATTCGTCTCTTGCCATTAGCTTTTTGGGGCTAATTGTTTGGGCGCACCACATGTTTACCAGCGGTATCCCCGGTTGGTTGCGGATGTTCTTCATGATCACCACCATGATCATTGCCGTACCCACAGGAATTAAAATTTTCAGCTGGTTAGCAACAATGTGGGGTGGAAAAATCCAGTTGAACAGCGCCATGCTGTTCGCCATCGGTTTTGTCGGCACCTTTGTAATTGGCGGGATCAGTGGCGTGATGTTGGCAGCAGTGCCTTTTGATATTCACGTTCACGACACCTATTTTGTGGTCGCTCACTTGCACTACGTCCTATTTGGTGGTAGTGTGCTGGGGATTTTTGCAGGCATCTACCATTGGTTCCCGAAAATCACGGGACGGATGATAAACGAATTTTGGGGTAAGGTTCACTTTGCCTTGACCATTGTGGGTTTAAACATGACCTTTTTACCCATGCACAAACTGGGTTTAATGGGCATGAATCGCCGTATTGCCCAATATGACCCCAAATTCACCACGCTAAACGAAATTTGCACGTATGGTTCTTATATACTGGCAATTTCGACATTCCCCTTCATCATCAATGCCATTTGGAGTTGGTTATACGGCGAGAAAGCTGGTAATAATCCCTGGAGAGCATTGACCTTAGAGTGGATGACGACATCACCACCTGCGATCGAGAATTTTGATCAAACTCCTGTACTGGCTACAGGTCCCTACGACTACGGTTTAGAAAAGGCTGACGAAGGTGTACCCTTATCTGATCCTAATCCCGTCTTGTCTGGCGGGCCCAACTCAGTATTAAGAGCAGAACCCGATCCAGCGGTTGCTGCTAATCCCGAAGACCGGAAATAAATAGGATATGGGGCATGGGGAATTGGGCATTGGTCAATATCAATAGTTCTTCTCCCCCCACTCCCCAATCCCTACTCCCCACTCCCCCTCTAAACATTAAAATTCATGCAAAGTCAAACTATTGACCCAGCTAAAACCGAACTAAATCATCACCACGCGGCGGAAGCGTCCGTCGGCCATCACGAAGAACATCCAGACCATCGTCTGTTTGGGCTAATTGTCTTCCTGATTGCTGAAGGGATGATTTTTATGGGGTTGTTCGGAGCCTATTTGGCTTTCCGTGCTACCTTACCTGCATGGCCGCCAGCAGGTACTCCAGAATTAGAACTACTGTTACCTGGAGTCAACACTATCAATCTAATTTCTAGTAGTTTTGTCATGCACAATGCCGACACTGCTATTAAAAAGAACGATACGCAGGGTGCACAAATCTGGTTAGCAATTACTGCTGCGATGGGTGCTATTTTCTTGGTTGGTCAAGTATATGAGTATACCCATTTAGAATTTGGTTTAACTACCAATTTATTTGCTAGTGCATTTTACGTTTTGACTGGTTTCCACGGTTTGCACGTTACCATTGGCGTTTTAGCAATCGTTGCTGTGTTATGGCGATCGCGCCTTCCGGGTCACTATAGTAACGAAAAGCACTTTGGCATTGAAGCAGCCGAAATCTACTGGCACTTCGTTGACGTGATTTGGATTATTTTGTTCGGATTACTGTATCTACTGTGAGTATTAATTATTAGTTGTTCATTCCACGCGAACAGCTTAATAAGCCCCCACGAGGGGGCTTTTTTAATTAATAGAATGCTGTCGTTGCAGTTAGCTACCTTGTCACATTGTTTTATGAAGAAGGGGAAGGGGGAAGGGGGAAAGGTAAAAACCTCGCCCGAAGTCAAGCGAAATAATCAAAATTTGATGGGGAAGGTAAAAACCTCGCCCGAAGTCAAGCGACAATCATCATCC
>NZ_JAYGHD010000362.1:0-19336 GCF_034932245.1 Nostoc sp. UHCC 0251 | reverse complement strand
TAACCTTTTCCCCAAACCCAATTCCAAGTTAAAAATCCTTAACCGAGCAGTATTGCTTTGGGTCTACGTTCCTTAACTAAACCGTATTGCTTATGCTCGAAGTAATTTTATAGAAGTGTCAAAGTAATTCGTAATAACGCTTGCGAACTCATTACGAATTACGAATTACGAATTACGAATTACGAATTACGAATTAGTTCCCATTGCTACGCCTGCTAAATACCCAGTTGTCCAAGCACTTTGGAAGTTAAACCCACCGGTGACGCCATCAATATCTAAGATTTCTCCGGCAAAATAAAGACCAGGGACTAACCTACTTTCCATCGTCTTGAAGTTGACTTCTTTAAGGTTGACGCCCCCACAGGTAACAAATTCTTCCTTGAAGGCTCCTTTACCCTTGATTAAGTATTGTCCCTGAGTAAGTTCTTGCAGCAGTTGATTTAAGGTTTTACTAGATATTTCTGCCCAACGGTCTTCTGTGCTAATACCTACACGGGCAATGATATATTGCCAGAGACGATGGGGTAACTCAACGCCGCGATGCAATGCGATCGCTTTCTTTCCCCATTCATCTTTAACTGCTAAAACTTTTTCTCGCACTTCTTCTTGTTGCAAATGGGGCAGCCAATTAATCAGTAATGTGGCTTGATAGCGGCTTTCGTGCAGAACTCTCGCACCCCAAGCAGAAAGCTTCAAAACGGCAGGGCCACTTAAACCCCAGTGGGTAATTAGCAATGGCCCAGTTTGTTGTAATTTCGATTTTCCGCCCACAGATAACCGCAATTGGACAGGGTTAACGCTAACTCCAGCTAAAGCCCGTAATTGAGGATCGACAATGTTGAAGGTAAATAACGAGGGTACTGGCGGTTCAATTTGATGGCCTAACTCTCGGACAATTTTATAACCCACAAGGCTGCTGCCGGTAGCAAGAAGTAGGCGATCGCATTTAATCGTCTCTTCTGACTTCAGAAGAATATCAAACCCTCCATCTGTCGCGGTTTTCACTGAAGTTACATGTGTACCGATCCGGAGTTTAACACCAGATTTAGCGATCGCTTTAATCAAACATTCCACAATGGTTTCTGAACTGTTGGTGACAGGAAACATCCGGCCATCAGCTTCCGTTTTTAGATAGACTCCACCAGCAGCAAACCAGGTTACTGTATCTTGAGGGCCAAACCTAGTCAAAGCACCCCGCAAAGCTTTTGCGCCTCTGGGGTAATTTTGCACTAACTCCTCCGGGTCAAAGCAAGCGTGGGTAACGTTGCAGCGTCCACCACCAGAAATTAGCACTTTCGCTAGGGGTTGACGACTGGCTTCGAGTAAAATAACTTCGGCATCAGGATTGGCTTTAGCACAAGCGATCGCGCCAAAAAATCCCGCTGCCCCACCCCCAATAACTACGATTCGTAACGGTAGCAAGTTCTAATATTTCTCAATAGCACGTACTTTACTAGGCTAGCCGTTATTTTCACTCTTCAACCAGTTCAAATTGGTCTTTTGTGGCACCACAAGTTGGACATACCCAATCATCTGGTATATCTTCAAAGGCTGTTCCCGGCGCTATATCGCTATCTGGATCGCCTACTTCTGGGTCATATTCATAGGCACAAGCGGTACATATATACTTTGCCATGTCCTTTCTCCTAGTATCTTTCTCAAAAACTAATACTTCGACTTCTCTACGTTCGCGCAGCGTGTCGCAGACAGAGGCTACGCGTTAGCGGAGCTTTCGCTTTAGCGATACGCTCAGTACAAGTGACCAATGACCAATGACTAAAAACGCCACCATGTCCTTTGGGCATAACTAATAATTCCGATCGCGATCGCCCCTAGTAGCAGTACCCAAATTATTCCACCTGGAATAAAAGTAAGAATACCAAAGCCTCTCAGTACCCAAACGGCTACGCTAATGCCGAGAAGGATACCAAAAATCTGGATTAATCTACGATTTAAAGAAGATTGACTCACCTACTTTTCCTCTCAACTCAACAGAGATTACGCTTGATATTGACAATCAAATATGAAGTTACGATGAAGTTCAAGTTTCATCAGAAATAACACGTAAAAATCGAGAGATGCTATCCAAATATTGGGATAAATTGCTTGATATTAGGTCGTGTTTGTGCCATTCTAGCTGTTAATAACGCAGTTTTTCATCTATAAGTATTTCTCTGATAAAACTCACTTAAGTATTAATTGCGTGAATTATGAGAATAAATACAGTTTTTCCAGTAAAGTAACTGAAATAATTATCAAACAAATAACCCTTTCCGGAAAAGAGAGGCATTACACTGGAACTAAAATTTAAAGGGTTGGATCTAAATCAAGTTTTATGGCTTGTAGTTTCAACTCTATTAGGTGGATGAGTTGAGGAGTAACTAAAATCATTATGTCTGCGTCTCATATCTCAGACTCAATTATTGCAGGTTCAGATATGGCTTGGAGTCAAGACAAGCAAAGTTTGCTGGTACAGGGTGAAATTTTTGTAGAAACGCGATCGCACAAGATGTGTGGTGGTGCGGTGACAGCCTGGATGTATGTACCGATGGTGCGATCGCAAGTCTGGCAGCAATTAACTGATTACCCCCGGTGGGTACAATATTTTCCTGATATCACTAAAAGCGAGATATCACATAAAGGTGAAGTCAAACGCCTGTATCAAGCAGCCCAAAAAGCCTTTTTCTTTTTCACAGCTCAGGTTGAAATTTACCTCAACGTTGTAGAAGTGCTGGGGCAACAAATCCAATTTCGCATGGAAAAAGGAACTTTTGAGGACTTTAACGCCAATTTAGAACTCAAAGATTGCGGTAATGGTACTTTGCTTGCCTATACTGTGCAAGCTACACCATTGATTCCAATTCCATCAGTTTTTATTCAACAAGCAATGAACTTAGAGTTACCTGCAAATATGCGTAAAATGCGACAAGTACTTTGTAAGGGACAAAATAATTCGTAATACTTCTCTACGAGAGGCTACGCCCTAAGCGTAGCTATGCCGCAGGCTTTACGGCTACGCTCAGTACAAGTTCGTAATTCGTAATTATTACCCTACGAACGTGAATTCGATAAACCTCTCCCTGCCTTGAACTAAAGTTCAAGCCTGTCCCTCTCCGAGTCGGAGAGGGGCGGTTTTGCCTAGTAAAACCAGGGAGACGTCTTTGTATTACTGTTAATTAGATGGACACTATATGACTCGTCGAACTCACGTCCTACGAATGTTTCACAAAAAAACGCCAAGACGCTCTTGCTTGACTTGGCGTTTTGGCGTGAGATGATCTTTAAGGAAGAGGCAACGGGAAACGGGGCATAGGGAAGAGAACAAGAGGAAAGCTCTCACTCAAGTCACCTTGTCTCCCCTGCCTCCCCCTGCTCCCTACTCCCTACTCCCTGCTCCCTGCTCCCTGCTCCCCTTCTTTTTCAATTAGCTGGTAAATACCTCAGCAGGTAAGCGACTAAAAGAAAGACGCTCATTTTGCACATCTACAAAGATGGTGTTGCCATCGGTAAATTCACCGCGCAAGATGGCTTTAGCGATTTGAGTTTCTAACTCTCGTTGAATGGCTCGCTTCAGTGGACGCGCCCCATATACTGGGTCATACCCTACTTCTGCTAAAAAGTCAAGTGCAGCATCCGAGAGCTTGAGGGATATTTTGCGATCGCTAAGTCTTTGCCGCAATCTTTCCACTTGCAATAGCACAATATGCCGCAATTCCTTCTTATCTAAACCGTGGAAGATGATGATTTCATCAATCCGGTTCAGGAACTCTGGACGGAAGCTATTCCGCATCGCTTCCATTACCCGACGGCGCATTTCGTCGTAGTGGGCGTTATCGCCGGCGACATCAAGAATGTACTGCGAACCGATGTTGCTGGTCATGATGATAATAGCGTTCTTGAAGTCCACCTTATGACCTTGGGCATCAGTGACGCGACCATCATCAAGAATTTGCAAGAAGATATTGAAGACATCGGGGTGTGCTTTCTCGATTTCGTCGAAGAGAATCACTGAGTAAGGACGACGGCGAATCGCTTCTGTAAGTTGTCCGCCTTCTTCATAACCCACGTATCCTGGAGGCGCACCGATTAAACGTGAAACGGCGTGTTTCTCCATATACTCCGACATATCGATTCGCACCAGCGCATCTTCACTATCGAACATATACGCCGCCAGCGCTTTCGCTAACTCGGTTTTACCTACACCTGTCGGCCCAAGGAAAATAAAGCTAGCAATGGGACGATTGGGATCAGCCAATCCAGCCCGCGATCGCTGAATGGCATCTGCTACAGCTGTGACTGCTTCTTCTTGTCCAACCACGCGGCGGTGCAGTTCATCTTCTAAATGCAGCAGTTTCTCTTTCTCAGATTCCACCAACTTGCTAATAGGAATCCCTGTCCATTTAGAAATAATTTCGGCAATATCAGCTTCTGTTACTTCTTCCCGTAATAGTGATTTACCACTTCTTTGAGCATTTGCCAATTCAGATTCTACTGTTTCCAATTGACGGTGCAAACTGGTTAAATTGCCGTATTTCAACTCCGCAGCGCGGTTTAGATCGTAGTCGCGTTCTGCTTGCTGAATCTCTAAGTTGACCCGTTCAATCTCTTTTTTCACAGACTGAATTTTGTCAATGATATCTTTTTCAGACTGCCATTGAGTATTTAGGGTTCTTTGTTCTTCTTTGAGATCGGCAATTTCTTTTTCCAATCTTTCTAGGCGTTCACGAGAAGCTGCATCGCTTTCTTTTTGCAGTGAAAGCTTCTCCATTTCTAATTGCAGAATCTTGCGATCAATTTCGTCGAGTTCTTCAGGTTTGGAGGTAATCTCCATTTTTAATCTCGCGGCGGCTTCATCTACCAAGTCAATGGCTTTATCAGGGAGGAAGCGATCGCTAATATAACGACTCGATAATACGGCTGCTGCAACTAAAGCACTATCAGAAATTTTCACCCCGTGGTGGTTTTCATAACGTTCTCTCAACCCGCGTAAAATCGAAATACTATCTTCTACACTAGGCTGATCGACATAAACTTGCTGGAAGCGTCTTTCTAGTGCCGCATCTTTTTCGATATGTTTGCGGTATTCATCTAGAGTTGTCGCCCCAATACAGCGCAATTCGCCCCGCGCCAACATTGGTTTTAACAAGTTACCAGCATCCATCGCGCCTTGGGTTGCACCAGCGCCGACAACGGTGTGAATTTCATCAATAAATAAAACAATATTGCCGCCAGATTCAGTAACTTCTTTTAATACTGCTTTCAGGCGTTCTTCAAATTCACCCCGGAATTTGGCCCCCGCAATCAAAGCACCCATATCTAAAGAAATCAGCTTGCGGTCTTTGAGGGATTGGGGTACATCACCTGCAATAATGCGTTGTGCTAATCCTTCGGCAATCGCAGTTTTACCAACACCTGGTTCACCAATTAGCACAGGGTTATTCTTAGTGCGGCGAGAGAGAATTTGCACAGTCCGACGAATTTCATCATCTCGCCCAATCACTGGATCGAGTTGACCTTTACGTGCGGCTTCTGTAAGGTCACGCCCGTATTTTTCCAGTGCTTCGTATTTGCCTTCTGGATTTTGATCGGTCACTTTTTGGCTCCCCCGAACTTGTTTAATAATATCTTTTAGCTTGCCTTCGTTTAAACCGAATTCTTGGAATAAAGCTTTGCCAAAGCGATCATCTTTAGCGTAAGCCAGCAATAAGTGTTCAATTGAAATATATTCGTCTTGAAACTCTTTGCGATACACGTCTGCCCGATCTAGAAGTGTATCCAAGCTGCGTCCTAAGTAAACAGAACTGCTAGTACCGGATACTTTCGGCTGACGTTGAAAAAATTGTTCAGTGCGATCGCGCAGTTTTTGGAGGTTAACACCCGCTTTAGTGAGAATCCCAGTTGCTAGACCATCTTGTTCTAGCAGCGCTTTCATCAGGTGTTCGCTTTCAATTTGCTGTTGTTGATATTGTTTAACAATATCAGGGGTATGGGCGATCGCTTCCCAGGCTTTTTCTGTAAATTGGTTAGGATTAGTAGGTTGCATAGGCTTTTTCAGGAACGTAAAGGCGCAGCAGCTTGTCGCAGGCTACCACCAGAACACCAAGTAAATAAAATTTCTGTTCTCAGATATATAGATATTGTATGGACAGCAGAGCGATCGCCTAGATCGGTGTTCACGTCTTGTAAAAGTCGTATTTTCCCGTAGTTGCGATTTCCAGTTTATTGTTGTGCTGTACGACTAGGGAAACAAACTCAAGCGAATCCATAATTGTCAGGCTGCCACTTGAGAAGCACTGTTCATCTCCAAATATTCGATAGTGACTTTTCCAGAGGAAGTAATGCCTATAATTTTGGCAGATTGAGTATCAACCTGAAAATGCTCAAGATTGCTACTGTAGTCATGCTTCCAGTTTGGAATCCTTTGCCTCAAATTATAGCTCTACGCGAACAACACCTGAGCAAGTGGTGGAGAATTGTAAAAAGCGAATAAATCTAAATGCGTAACTAAGTTTAAAGTTCTTCTACCTTACCTCCACCATTATCCTCCTGCCCCCACACAGAGTTACCATGATCCCAGGTCGCCTAGTGGATGCTGAAAATGATTGACCCCTACGACTTTGAAGATGATAACTTTGACTTTGAGGATGAAGAGCTATTTAAAATAAAACCTATCAGCCAAATGACTGAAGGGGAAAAGCTAGTGCGATTTAAGCGCTTCTTCGACAGCAGCAGCCGTGCTATGTTGCAAGATTGTCTATTTCGCATCGTCAATTACGAAGATGGTACAGGTACGTTAGAAATTCTTTGCCCTAATGAAGTCGTAAGACAACGCCTTTCCAAAAAAAAGCGCAAAATTACCAACAACATCAACACCTGCTGGAGCCATATCAGATGGTTTTCGCTATGCGTCCAGCAAGATAGTGAGTTGCATTGCCAGAAGTTTACCCGTAACGGTGATTTAGTGACATCTTAGGAGAGGGGAAGTAGGGAGTAGGGAGTGGGTAGTAGGGGAAGAATAACAATGACAAATGACTAATGATAAATGGCTAAAAAACAAAAATTTCCTTACCTAGTTGGTTCCAAGTGGACTGCACAGCAAAAAGTTGATGGCTGGCGGCACTTTCAAGTTGTTAATCGTAAAAATCAGGCTAAGTGGGTTTACGCCGAAATGGTTTCTGCTTGTGATCCTAAAGTCCGTTTTTGGATAAATGCCAAATTATTACAAGATAACTCCCAGTGGCAAGCTGGCTGGCAAACATTACAGGAAATCCACGGAGTTGAAGATGAGGTGTCTTAATTAGCCTTTTTAGCCTCGTTCCCAGTCAGAGACTGGGAATGCCCCCAAGAGGCTCCGCCTGCTAAACTTGGAAATTTAATAATTTTTTACAAAATCAGACTAACTTACTCTCAAGCAGCAATTAAATGGTTTTGGCTACCGACCGAAAATTGCCAATTTATCTGCGATACCTTCTCTACGTTCGCGCAGCGTGTCGCAGACAGACGCTATGCGTAGCTTGCTTCCACGTTCGCGTAGCGTCCCGCAGGGAAGTGGTACGGTGAGCTACGCTAACGCAAATTCCAGTAGTATTTCCAGCATAGGGCTGCATATACCTCTCTTTACGCCCCAATGCCTTGAAAACACGTTGTCCAACCATCAGCCAATTCTATGAAAAGCATTCAAAAAAGCCGATTTCAGTTTTTTGTATTTTGTAACTATTTTTATAAAAATAATTAATAAAAACTGTTTATTTGGACTTTTTAGAGCTAATAAGGTCTTTAAACAACATAAAGAGCCAAATAGTTATAATCGGGGTTTAATTCATCTGATAAGACCGGTTTCCAAATTAAGAGCCACTTTCTTTTCTATGTAATTTGCCCAATAATGACATTCACAGACCTCACGCATCGCCATCTCAGGAAAGGTGAAGGCAAATGTTTGAGCCACAAGTTTGACAAGTAGCTATAAGAGGCAAATAAAAGTGAAACTAGCAGTCTACGGAAAAGGTGGTATCGGTAAATCCACAACTAGCTGTAACATATCAGTCGCCCTAGCTAAACGTGGCAAGAAAGTGCTGCAAATTGGTTGCGACCCCAAACATGACAGTACCTTTACCCTGACTGGGTTTTTGATTCCGACAATTATCGACACTCTCCAAGAAAAGGACTATCACTACGAAGATGTCTGGCCGGAAGATGTAATTTATAAAGGCTACGGCGGTGTTGATTGCGTAGAAGCTGGTGGCCCACCTGCGGGTGCTGGATGTGGCGGCTACGTAGTCGGTGAAACCGTAAAATTACTTAAAGAACTCAATGCCTTTGATGAATACGATGTAATTCTCTTTGACGTTCTGGGTGACGTAGTTTGTGGTGGTTTTGCAGCACCACTCAACTATGCAGATTACTGCCTGATCGTTACAGACAACGGCTTTGATGCTTTATTTGCTGCCAATCGGATCGCTGCTTCAGTCCGCGAAAAAGCAAGAACTCACCCATTGCGTTTAGCTGGGTTAATTGGCAATCGCACATCCAAGCGCGACTTAATTGAAAAATATATAGAAGCAGTGCCCATGCCAGTTCTAGAGGTTTTACCTTTAATTGAAGATATCCGTGTTTCCCGTGTGAAAGGTAAGACTTTGTTTGAAATGGCAGAGCAAGATCCTTCCCTAGACTACGTTTGCGACTACTATCTCAACATCGCCGACCAAATTCTGGCGCGTCCCGAAGGTGTTGTACCTAACGACACACCAGATCGGGAGTTGTTCTCTTTGTTGTCCGATTTTTATCTAAATCCGGGTAAACCCCAGGTTCCTAAATCAGAAGAGGAACTAGACTTGATGATTGTATAAATCACCAAGTTCTCAGGATGGGGGACAATAACATGGCATTCTTTCACAGCTTTACAGATTCAATAAAGCAAAAGTGGTTGCAATTTTTCCAGAATAATCGAGACTGGATTACCCTGCATATGGAAGTTGAATCAGTGTACACCCCTGATGGCGGGAAGCGACCACCTTCTTACCTCATCCTGGGAGTTCTTAACGCCCTAGAGCCAAAGCTAGCGCAGTTAATGTTGCCCTTTGCCAAACTTAATCCTGACGCCGATACCCTAATTGAGGTGCTGGATTTGCATTTTGACCCAGATTTAGCTCTTGGTAATCGCTTCGTCGTCAACCCAGATGTAGAGAGATTTGTAGAAGAAGCAGCAGCTGTTATTGACGAAAAGCTTGAAGATGAAACATTGACACATCCTCATACAAATGGCTTTGCTTCGGTGGCGGTAGTTCAAGAGTTCACAATGGTGGATTCTGACAATCAAAGTCTGGGGATCAGTGAGTTGGAGGAAATCGAAAATGGCTTTGGCGATATTTCCCTAACCAACGGACACAGATTAAAAGATGAGTCTCTCCAAACCTCTAGTTTAGAAGCAGATGAATTTGGAGAAATTGCCTTCGATGCAGATGCAACAGCTGCAATGGAAGTAAAGCTGGATGAAGACGAGGTACTTGAAGATAGTCCACTAGATGAGAATGCGTTTAAAGACGTGTTATCAGATGTCTGGGGTGATGAAACAGCTTTGCAAAAGGCTGAAGAAAGTAACGATTTTTTGGGGGAAGAACTGCCAGCAGGCGTTTTTGATGAATCAGAAATTGCCCGTCTCTTCCCCAACGCTTAATTATTGCCGTTCCTCACAATTTTAAGTTTTAGATATGGGGTTTTGGATTAGAAATTAGGGAAATTGTCGTCAGACAGAGGATATTCTTGTTGTCCCAGCCTTCAATCCAAAATTGTCAATCTAAAATCTAAAATTGGTTGACCTGCCATTAAATATCAAGGGGAGAAAAAACCAAAATGACTGTCGCTCAACAACCAGAAGCTTTAAGCTTTGAATGTGAAACTGGAAATTACCATACCTTTTGCCCAATTAGCTGCGTGGCGTGGTTATACCAAAAAATTGAAGATAGCTTCTTTTTGGTGATTGGGACAAAAACTTGTGGCTACTTCCTGCAAAATGCGATGGGGGTGATGATTTTTGCTGAACCCCGCTATGCAATGGCAGAGTTGGAAGAA
Source organism: Nostoc sp. UHCC 0251 (assembly GCF_034932245.1). NCBI lineage: Bacteria > Bacillati > Cyanobacteriota > Cyanophyceae > Nostocales > Nostocaceae > Nostoc > Nostoc sp. UHCC 0251. The sequence continues at coordinate 9,268 of NZ_JAYGHD010000362.1, read as the reverse complement.
GGCGATATTTCAGCACAACTCAATGATTATGAAGAGTTAAAGCGGTTGTGCTTGCAAATTAAACGCGATCGCAATCCTAGTGTAATTGTCTGGATTGGCACTTGCACCACCGAAATTATCAAAACAGATTTAGAAGGCTTGGCACCAAAGCTGGAATCTGAAATCGGGATTCCCATCGTTGTTGCGCGGGCAAATGGTCTAGATTACGCCTTCACCCAAGGGGAAGACACCGTATTAGCAGCAATGGCTAACCGTTGCCCTGATAAGGCTCCTGTGGCGGAAACAGAGAAGAATGAACGCAATGCGATCGCAAAATTGCTCAACTTCGGTAAGAAGAAAGAAGATGTCGCCCAAGATGAATCTGAATACGTAGCTCATCCACCCTTAGTTCTCTTTGGCTCCCTTCCCGACCCCGTAGTTACTCAGTTAACCTTAGAACTGAAGAAACAAGGCATCAAAGTTTCCGGCTGGCTACCCGCGAAGCGCTTCACTGAATTGCCAGTACTAGAAGAAGGGTATTATGTCGCTGGTGTCAACCCCTTCCTCAGCCGTACAGCTACCACCTTAATGCGCCGCCGCAAGTGTAAACTCATTGGCGCACCCTTCCCCATCGGCCCCGATGGCACCCGCGCTTGGATTGAAAAAATCTGCTCGGTGTTCGGTATTACTCCCAAGGGTTTGGATGAACGGGAAGCACAAATTTGGGCAGGCTTGGAAGATTACGTGAAACTGATTCGCGGTAAGTCTGTATTCTTCATGGGTGATAACTTGCTGGAGATTTCCCAAGCAAGATTCTTAATCCGTTGTGGGATGACAGTTCACGAAATCGGCATTCCCTACATGGATAAGCGTTATCAAGCTGCTGAGTTGGCACTGTTGGAGAAAACTTGTCAGGAAATGAATTCACCCCTGCCAAGGATTGTAGAAAAGCCAGATAATTACAATCAACTTCAACGGATTTATGAGTTGAAACCAGATTTGGTAATTACTGGTATGGCTCACGCTAACCCATTGGAAGCACGCGGTATTAATACAAAGTGGTCGGTGGAGTTCACTTTTGCTCAAATTCACGGCTTTACGAATGCGCGTGACATGTTAGAGTTGGTGACTCGTCCGTTGCGTCGGAATAATAATTTGAAAGATTTGGGTTGGGATAAATTGGTGAGAGAAGAAGCGAAGATTTAGATTTGGGTTTTTATTGAGCAACAGCATTATAATTAAGGCGAACTTTTTGGGTTCGCCTTTTTTTGTTTTGCAGAGGCGCAAAGTGAGAGCTACTATAAATAGTTACAACCATGTAGGTATTGCTGAATAGACAGGATAATTTAGGAGATGATGTGATGCCTGAAATTTGTCGTTTTTTAGGGATTATCATTACCATGTACTATAACGACCATCCGCCCCCTCATTTCCATGTCCGCTACAATAAGCAAAAGGCAATTATTGATATAGAAACCTTATCAATTTTAGAAGGTAAACTCACTCCTAGAGTTCTTGGTTTAGTAATTGAATGGGCAGCTATGCACAAATCAGAACTTAGAGAAAACTGGCAATTGGCAAGATAAAATAATCCCTTAGAAAAAATTCAACCATTAGAGTAAATTATGCTTCAAGACATTATAGAAGTTATTGCTCACGATAACTATCAACTCTATTTGAAGTTTGAAGATGGAAAAGAAGGTATTGTTGATGTTAACCAGCTAATCGAATTTACAGGAATTTTTACACCTTTAAAAGATTTAAACTATTTTAAAACCGTTAAACTTAACCCTGAATGGGGAACAATTTACTGGGATAATGGCGCAGATTTAGACCCAGACGTTCTTTATTCTGTGGTTACTAACCAATCTATTCCCACCTATAGAAATCTGGAAGAATATAAAAAAAGTTGGAGTTAAAACAGAGATAATTGCAGAAGTCGGTGATTTATTAAAGCCTAGTAAATTTTTTTCAGTAACTAAATTAGATAATGTAGCAGGTTGCTGAAAATATCAGGGAAAACCTAAAACTCTTGAGGATATGGATAATGCAATTCGCTAAGGTGTAGAGAAATCGTCATTTAAAAGTAGAAAACTGGCTCAAACCTGATTAAAAAAGCTAACAAGTTTCTATTCCCTAACTCCAGAACTCACCATGACTCAAAAAACCTATCAACTCCCTCTAACCTTCGAGCAAATTCTTAATCTTGTCCTACAACTTCCCGCACAAGAACAACTTATTCAAGAAATCAAGAAAACCTCTTGAAATAATAAAGATGAAGGTTTACTTAGTGTTTTTAACAGAATCGGCAGAAATGCTCAAGCCAAAGGATTAACCGAAGAAACTCTAGAAGAATTACTCGCCGATGAGTCATAAACTAATAGAGGAATCGTGGCATGATTGCGGTTGATACGTTTTTATAGTTTCCTTAATATTAATTACAATTATAAGTTTTACTGTCAACTGTAACAGTTATTCCAACCCGATTAACACCAACTGCTTCTAATAGATTTTTACACGTTTCTTTAGCTTTTTGTTCAGATGATTTTTCAAAAAATAGTTTGTTTACCATGCTTGATAATAAACTAAAGGCTAAAATGCTTAAAAAAATGCGAATTGTTTTGTTCATATTAACTTAATTAATCTCTAAGTATTGATGGATTAAGAGTGGCTTTATACTTTATATAATCACCTAGCTTTTAACGCTTCAAAAGCTAAAATTTCTATAATTCTATAGGTGTAATTAAAAAAACAAAACTTATTAGAAATGATATAATTTTGATACTTTCACTGACCCAATTTTTGAGCATACATAAACGAGAACCATTGGTTATTTCAAATAAACTAGGACACTCATAAAAAGAATCGCTCCCAAAAATAATTGATAATGGAAAAACAACGAACTTTAATAATTGTTCTGACACTGCCCATACCAACATAAAAATAATAATATATAATATCGCAATTAATATAAAATTATTTTTAGCGTCTTTTGGAAGACCGTCAAGCATTGAATCACTTACTGCTATTATTCTTATTTTCTTTTGAGGAGAAGACATTGGTCTACTGTATAAAACTTATTTATAGTCTTATATTTTCAAAATATTTACCTGAGAGAAAACCCTTAATTTAGCCTGATAAAAAGTAATCATGTTCTTTGATCTCAGTAATTACACACTTTACATTATAAAAAATACCTATAAATAGTTATATTAAAATAAAAATAAAAAATAAACTTGTTTAAAATTAGTGTAATTCATTCAATTCCCAGTTTTCTCCTAATTACTAAACCTTAGCAAGCTAATACCTACCCTTTACTCAGTGTTCCCAATTTGAGTTCTATTCTGTATAATACCGATGCGATCGCTCTTTCTAACGAACCGCCAAGACGCCAAGAAAGAAAAGCGATCGCCCAAATATCATCTGATTCATCTACAGTTACAATAAAGTAGTAAAGATAGGAGCAAATATGTATGCTTACTGGAATTAAACAAAAGGCTATTGTAGGCAAAGATGGCAAGATTGAACTTTTAGCAACCGAACTAGCAGAAGGAACAATCGTAGAAGTTATTGTGCTAGTTGAACCACCAATTGAAGAGGATGAAACTACTTATCTTTTAAAATCAGAGGTTAATAAAAAACATCTGCTCAAAGCTTTGGAAAATGTAGAAAAAGGAAACCTAATTTATGTAGATTTAGATGAATATGAAAAAAATTACCTTTGAACCAGAAGCTTTTGAACAATTAGGTCAGTGGGCAACAGAAGACAAGAAAATTTTCAAAAAAATATTAGCACTGATTAGAGATATACAAAGAGATCCTTTTGCAGGGATAGGGAAGCCAGAACCATTAAAATATGAACTACAAGGTTACTGGTCAAGGCGGATCACAGATGAACATAGATTAGTTTATAAAGTGCAAGAAGATTTATTGATTATTTTGACTTGCAAATATCATTATGAGCAATAAAGGTTATTGAGGCTGGGATATTGTTTTAGTTAAAGCGATCGCTTTTTTTAACGAGAAAATGCAGAGCGATCGCAGATACAATCATAAGTAAAAGCAAGCAGGTAAAAAATGGTTGAAGTTATGGTCAATATCCTTAAAATTGGCTGTTGAACTTCGTTTGAAACCAGCCCTCAATTAACAGCAAAGTCTGTATATTTACGCACAGATGGCAACTGAAAACCTAAAACAATATCTTCTTTTGGGACGCCTAATTCAACTAATTCATTAGCAATTCCTACCTCTGTTCCATCTTGCTGAATCCAGATTTTTTCGTCAATAATATCTAGATGCAGAACAGGCCCATATATACGATCTTGCTCGTGCCAACCTACATAAACTAATTGATAATGATCGTGTTCTGTATCATAAATTGTCTGTGCTTGAATGCGATCATCCCAAACAATACTAGCGTGTTGTTGAAGTAAATTCTTAATATATTGCCGATATTCGTCTAGCTTTGCCATTGGGCGATTGTCTCCTGTTCAATATCTCAACAGATACTACTGATAACTTGCAGAAATTCCTTTAGTACAGGTATCATATCGTCTTCTCGCCACACTACAGCCGTTTCTACTAATGGTGTTTTTTCTTCTAAAGCGCGATACACCACACCAACCCTCTGAAGATTTTGCAATGAAGATGGTGCGATCGCAATTCCCATTCCCGCCGAAACCAATCCGATAATTGTCTGCATCTGAATCGCTTCTTGAGTCACTTTCGGGCTGAAATTTCCTTGCTGGCAAAGACTTACGATTTGGTCGTAAAGTCCGGGCCCCAAATGGCGAGGGAACATGATAAAGTTTTCGTTTACTAGCGATCGCACTGAAATCTTTTCTTGTTCAGCTAAGGGATGAGTTTGCAACATAGCCACAATTAAAGCTTCTTGCTGAATGCACTCTTGATTAAGTGTGTTGTCTTCTAAAGGTGGATGGGCAAAGCCTATATGGATGCGGCGTTCTTGTAGCGCTTGTTCCTGCTGAGTTGTGGTTAATTCCTGCAAAATCAACTCTACTTCTGGAAACTGTTCTCGAAACCGTCGCAAAATTACAGGAAGCAAATCGTAAGTTACCAAACTGGTAAACCCAATTCGTAGTTGTCCCTTTTCACCTCTTCCCGTTTTTTGAGTTAGCTCAATTGCTTTTTGGAGTTGAGCCAAAAGTTGATAAGCTTCTTGCAAAAAAACTTGTCCAGCTTCTGTTAGTTGCACCTGTCGCTTGGTTTTACGGTGAAATAGTTCTACCCCCAATTGCGCCTCTAGTTGCTGAATTTGCTGGCTTAAGGGCGGTTGAGCAATGTGCAATCGCTCGGCGGCTCTACTGAAGTGCAGTTCCTCAGCGACAGCGATAAAGTAGCGCAGATGTCGCAGTTCCATATTTTTGATATTTTATAAGTTTCAATTCTCTACAAATATATATTGGACATCTCAAAATTACCTACCTATGATACTCATACAGATATCGTAGGGAGTCAAAGCTATGCCAGAAAGGTATACTCCAGGCTATTCAAGCAATGCGACGAATTTTATGGCAAAACGTAGCGTAGATACTCATGCTGCGTTTTTCACGCCTTATTTACGTCCAGGGATGAAATTACTAGATTGTGGCTGCGGCCCTGGTGCGATCGCCTTGGGTTTAGCAAAAGCAATTTTCCCTGGTATGCTTACGGGTATCGATCGCGAAGTTTCTCAAATCCAGATAGCTGCTGAAAGTGCTTCCACGCAAGGTGTCAGTAACGCTAATTTTCTGGAGGCGAATATTTATGCTTTACCCTTCCCGGATAACTCGTTTGATGCAATCTTTTCCCATGCACTATTTGAGCATCTTCAAGAACCGACGCAGGCGTTAGGGGAAATGTGGCGAGTTTTGAAACCGGGGGGAATTGTTGGGCTTCGTACTCCTGACTGGGGCGGGTTTTTGATTGCACCGTCTACACCAGAACTGGAAAAAGCATTTTCTTATTACAAGTGGCTCCAGCAGGAGAATTCTGGTAATCCTAACGTGGGTAGAGAGTTACGCGCTCTGCTGCGCCAAAGTGGGTTTACTAATATTAAAGCTTCGGCTTCTTATCAATGTTATGAGCCGTTGAGTGAAGCTACAGAATATTTGGCGGTGCGAATTGAGGCTTCTGCAAAAGATGATCAAGCTGTAGAAAAGGGTTGGACTGATGAGCTATCGCTTGCAGCAATGAGTCGTGCTTTACGAGAATGCAGTCAGCACCCAGATGGATTTTTTGCTGCTGCTTGGTGTGAAGTTGTGGGATGGAAAGGCTAGATTAATCCAAGATTTTCTAGAGAATTTGTGACAAAAATTTGCGTGTTCTATCTTCTTTGGGGTTGCTGAAAAATGCGTCAGGAGTGGCTGACTCGACGAGGGAACCGCTATCCATTAAGATAACTCGGTCGGCGACTTCACGAGCGAATCCAACTTCGTGGGTGACGACTACCATTGTCATTCCATCACGGGCGAGATTTCGCATCACATCTAAAACTTCCCTTACCATTTCTGGATCTAAGGCTGAGGTGGGTTCGTCAAACAGCATGATTTTGGGTTGCATGGCTAAAGCACGAGCGATCGCAACCCGTTGCTGTTGTCCACCAGATAACTGTCCTGGATATTTCTGCGCCTGTTCTAAAATTCCCACTCTTTCTAGTAATTGCATTGCCAATTCTTCAGCTTTTGCCTTTGGCGATCGCCGTACCCAAATTGGTGCCAAAGTAATATTTTGCAGCACTGTGAGATGAGGAAATAAATTAAATTGCTGAAATACCATTCCCACTTCTTTGCGAATCGTTTCAATATTTTTTAAGTCATGGCTGAGGGTAATACCATCGATTTCAATTCTTCCCTTTTGGTATTCTTCTAAAGCGTTAAATGTGCGGATAAAGGTAGATTTTCCTGAACCAGATGGCCCCATTAACACTACTACTTCTCCACGATTGACTGTCAAGCTCACACCCTGAAGAACGTGGAACTTTCCATACCACTTATGAACATCTTCAGCAACAATTATTGATTGTATCTCTGACATAATATTTAAATTACAACTCCTAACCTTTGTACAGACGCGATTAATCGCGTCTCTCTAACCGCCGAGAAGCCAATGACATGGAGTAACAAAATACCCAATAAATAAATCCAATAAACAGATAAACTTCTGCATAGCGACCGATAAATTGTGGTTGTGCCAATATGGAACGCGCAATACCTGTGAGTTCCACCAATCCCACTAAAGATAAGAGTGAAGTGTCTTTAAATAACCCGATAAACTGACCAACGATCGCAGGAATAACGTTACGTAATGCTTGAGGTAGGACAATCAATATCACTACCAAGGTTGTATTTAATCCTAGCACTTTCGCAGCTTCAATTTGTCCGCGAGGAATTGATTGAAGTCCACCGCGCACGTTTTCTGCCATGTATGCGGCACTAAATAGTACTAATCCAGCAATCGCTCGTAATACCCGATCTAGACGCACATCTGCTGATAGAAACAAGGGAAGCATTACCTGAGCTAAGAACAAAATACCAATCAGTGGTAATCCTCTAATAATTTCAATGTACAGGATAGAAAACCAACGTACTACAGGCAAATTGCTTGTGCGCCCTAAAGCAAGTAAAACTCCAATCGGAAAGGAAAGCACAATACTGACTGCTGCCATTAGTAGGGTAAGTAGCAAACCGTTCCACAAATTTGTAGATACAGGCTGCAATCCAAACCCACCGCCAATTAGCCATAAAATTATCGGAAAAGACAATAACCATAATAGGGAAAGCCAAGGAGTTAATACCTTAGTAAACTTTCCTCCGATCCAAAAACCTACAAAAATTAAAAATGCAATTAACAATAACCAAAGACGGGATGTAAAGTCTAGTGGTAAAATAACTAACAAAACGCCAATGATAAAAGCAAACAAATAAATTCCACGCTTTGTTAACTGTTGTTTACCAAAGAATACACCCCCAGTTATAGCGCCTAAAGTCGAAGCAATCGCCAGTACAATCCAAGTTCGCCAATATAGCGTTTGAGGAAATCTACCAACTAAAAATAAACGTAAATTAACCTGAATTACCGCCCATTGTGCTTGAGTGGTTGCCCAAGTTAAAATTCCTCGCACTACCCAAAATAGCAATACCAAACAGACAACAGTTAACAAGCTGTTGTACCAATTATTAAACAAATTTTTACGCAGCCAAGTTAATTGAGGATTTGTCATTGGTCATTGGTTATTGGTTATTGGGCATGGCTTAAAGTTCAAGCTCAAAGGCTCAACCTTCAAAGTTTACTGCTTCCTCATCTCTCTTTAATTTGCACGCTACGATTGAACCAATTCATAACTATAGAGATAGTTAAACTCAGGGTGAGATAGGTGAGCATAATCAGTAATATCACTTCTACAGCTTTCCCCGTTTGGTTGAAGGTGGTAGATGCAACAAAATAAATATCGGGGTAGCCGATCGCGATCGCTAAACTCGTATTTTTCGTCAAATTAAGATATTGACTCGTTAATGGTGGAATGATTACCCGCAAAGCTTGGGGAAAAATCACCAGTCGCATTATTAACCCTGGTTTTAATCCTAGCGATCGCGCTGCTTCCCATTGTCCCCTAGCTACTGACTGAATCCCACCTCGGACAATCTCAGCGATAAACGCACCCGTGTAAAAAGTTAATCCCAACAGCAAAGCTGAAAACTCTGGTGATAGGGTAAACCAAGGTAGCTCTAAGCCATTTTGGCTAACACCAATAAAACCCCAAAGGGATATCTTATTTTCTGTTTTGGGAAAAGTCAGAAAAACAGCAAAGTACCAAAACAATAATTGCAGCAGTAAGGGCGTATTGCGGAAAATCTCCACGTAAACCATCGTGATATTCCGCACCAGCCAGTTGTCAGAAAGTCGGGCAATCCCAGCACCTATCCCTACAATTGTTGTAAGCAAAATTCCTGCAACCGCCACCCGCAAGGAGTTAATTAACCCCACCCACAAAGCATGACTATAGCTGTCAGTGGGTTTGTAAGTAATCAGCGTTTCGCCAATATCAAAAGATGCTTGTTGCTTGAGGAAATCAAATCCAAACTGAATACCCAACTGTTGCAAATTGCGGTTGAGATTGCCCCAGAGTATTACTACCAATAATACTGCTACAAATACGGCAATAAATTGCAAGGCAATACGCCAAAAGCGGACATCACGCCATATAAGCGGTTTTGAATTAGTCATTGGTCATTGGTCATTAGTCATTAGTCATTAGTCATTAGTCATTGGGCATTGGGCATTGGGCATT
>NZ_JAYGHD010000361.1:0-19375 GCF_034932245.1 Nostoc sp. UHCC 0251 | reverse complement strand
GATCGTAGATGAATATTGTGCAGAGTATAAAGACTTATTTAAAGAAGTAAGGAATTATGAGTGCTTCAAATATTTACACATGGGGATAATATCAACGATAAAACGAAAATCGTTACCAGAGATAGCAAAGGTAGTGAGCATAAATTCGGCACAGTAATTACACCATTTTTTAGCAAATTCAGATTGGTCAGTAAATAAATTAAAACAACGAAGATTAAATAAGTTAAAGAAACAATTAGATGGTCGGGCAATTACATTAGTAATAGATGAAACAGGAGATAGGAAAAAAGGTAAAAAGACTGATTATGTAGCTAGACAATATTTAGGAAGCGTAGGGAAAATAGATAATGGAATAGTTTCAGTCAATGCTTATGGAGTTTATGCTAATATAACTTTTCCATTAATCGTCAAAGTATTTAAACCAAAAGGAACATTAAAGGAGTCAGATAAATATAAAACTAAAATAGAGCTAGCATCAGAGATAATTACAGAATTAATGGAATCAGGGTTCAATATTGAATTAGTACTGGCTGATAGTTTATATGGTGAAAGTAGCCAATTCATTAAAAAAATTGCTGCAATGAATCAATTTAAACCCTCTTATGCTTATGGGTGATTTAGCTCCTGAACTACTTGCTTATCTCGGAAAGTGACAGAAGAGGGTTAATTTTGATTGCTTCTAGACTTTGACTCACCTCACGAGCTACTGCCAGTAAAATATCTGTAACATCAATATCAGCCATATCCAGGCTTTGGCTAGACTCAAAATAAACCACATGAAACTCCTGCTGCTCTAACTCTGCTTTTGAGTCAGAGCCTCAACGAGGGGCATTCCCATGCAGAGCATAGGAACGAGATAGACGAGACAACAATGGAACTTTTCTTGTGTTGTGGGGTGGGTGTCTCACCCGCCTACAATCAAGGGCAGATAAGATGTCCACCCCACAAGAAATATCTACAATTTCAACTTCTCACCCCGAATCGAATAATCCAACAACTCCATCGGGTGAATAACTGAAATCTTCTTACCTTGCAACTGCAAATGCTTCGTAATTTGCAAAGTACACCCCGGATTAGCAGAAGCAATTAACTCAGCGCCAGTATTCAACAAATTCTGCACTTTTTGCTGACCCAATTCCTCAGAAACCTCCGGTTGCAGCATATTATAAACCCCAGCACTGCCACAACATAAAGCTGCATCTACTGGTTCTCTCAACTTCACCCCTGGAATTTGTCGCAATACCTGACGCGGTTGGACGCTAATCTTTTGTCCATGCAATAAATGACAAGCATCTTGATAAACTAAATTCAAGGGTTTATCAGTCAGCGGTGAAAGTTTCGCTGTTAAGCCAACAGTTGCCAAAAATTCTTGAGCATCTTTAACCTTAGCCGCAAAATCCTTTGCCTTTTCCCGATATTCTGGGTCATCTTCTAAAATGTGACCGTATTCTTTTAAAGTATGACCGCAACCAGCAGCATTGATAATCACAAAATCTACATCAGTCTTGGCAAAACTATCAATCATTTGCCTTGCTAAAGCTTTTGCCTGTTCTGTTTGTCCTTGGTGTTCGGGAAGCGCTGCACAACAACCTTGAGATTTGGGAATCACAACTTCACAACCATTAGCTGTTAAAACCCGCACGGTTGCTTCATTCACTGGGGAGAAAAACAGCCGTTGCACGCAACCCAAAATTACCCCAACTCGGTAGCGCTTCTCACCTTGGGCACTAATAATAGTAGGCAAATTATCTTGAAAAGATTTGAGAGTAATTTCTGGCAGAATTGATTCCATTGCTGCCAAACGGGGCGATATTTTATTCAGTAAACCCGTAGCACGAAAGAATTTAGCAAACCCCAACTTTTGATAAACCAACAACGGAACTAATAAAATCCGTAAAAGATTAGGATAAGGAAACAAAGAAAATATCAGTTGACGAAAAAATTGGTCTGGCAAACTGCGAGGATAATTTCGTTCAACTTGGTGACGAGTTGCAGAAATTAACTTGTCATACTGCACACCAGAAGGACAAGTACTCACACAAGCAAGACACCCCAAGCAAGAATCAAAATGTTCTACAGTTGCCGTATTTAGAGCAATCTCACTCTCATTAATTGCATCCATTAAATAGATGCGTCCTCTAGGAGAATCCATCTCCTTACCAAGCACCCGATAACTGGGACAAGTCGAAAGACAAAACCCACAATGTACACAACTATCAATCAACTTTGGGTCAGGCGGATGATTCTCATCAAACCCTTTCAAATTCTTTAAACTAGCCGTATTATTAACAGAATTTTCTGAAACTTGCATATTCTTACCTTTCCCCTCTCTATCTCAGCGTCTCTGCGGTAGCCTGCGGCAAGCATCTGCGAGTCTACGTTTTCTTAAAACTAAATTCCACCCACAAACCGACCGGGACTTAAAATATTCTTACTATCAAACTGTTCCTTAATACGGCGCATCAACGGCAAAGCATTCCCTGTGTAGCCCCAAACATCTATTTGTTCTTTAACCGCCACTGGTGCTTCCAGAATTGTTAAAAAACCTCTATTAGCTTGAGTGCGATTGCTTCCAGCAGAGCGTATCTCATCGCGCACTTTCAAAACTTGATTTTTATCCTCTAATTGTAACAAACCTAAACCACTACTTATATGAATTAAACCCAACTCCACCTGAGTCAAAATCTCCACAGCAGCAGTAGGTAACACTCCTATTTTGCAGGTAATTACTGTTTCTGTAGCAGTAGTATGTATTCGTTCTTGCAATCTTTGCCATAGATTACCTTCATCACCATCGGCAAAAATTGCTCCATTTAAACCTAACTTTTGTCCTACTTCCAAAACTCGGTTTGACTGTTCCTTGACACTCTCACTAATACTTTGAAAGCGGGCAATTAATCCCAGTCCTTCACCCAAACCTAAACTAGACACCAATTTATTTGATAGCAAATCAGCCTGAACTGGTGTTAATGCCGAACCTCGAAGAATATCAGCCGCTTGAGATACAGCCTCAGCTTTACCAGTTAATACCACTGTCCCCGATGTTTCTGGTAGCGGATATACGCGAAAAGTTAGTTGAGTAATAAAGCCTAATGTGCCATAAGACCCAGTAAACAATTTCATCAAGTCATATCCGGCGACATTTTTTACTACTCTTCCTCCAGCTTTGGCAACTTGTCCATCAGCACGGACAAAAGTAATACCTAGTAACTGGTCACGCACACTACCATAACGTTGCCGCAGAGAACCTGTATCACCTGTGGCAACAATACCACCAATGGTTGCTAACTCTGGGGCTGTGGGGTCAAGGGCGAGAAATTGCCGCGACTTTGCCAAAAGTGCTTGCAGATCAGAGAATTTCATCCCAGCTTCTACCGTGACAGTCAAATCACCAACAGCGTGTTCAATCAGTTGGTTGATGCGTTCTGTACTGACTACAATATCAACGCCCTTGGCTAAACCGCCCCAGCTGAGTTTACTGCCACTACCACAAGGGAGGACGCGCCAGTTGTTTGTGTAAGCTGTGGCAATGACTGCGGCTAGCTGTTCTTGGGTGCTGGGATAGACAATACAACTGGGTGAATTTCCAGAAGCTATAGCCTGTTGGATACGTTTTTGCTGACCGAGTTCGATATTTTCCCAAAGACAAACAGCATTTTCTTCGCCGACGATAGATGCAAAATCAGAAGCGCAGACGGCTTGCGGCCTGTCATTAGACATTGCTTTCATTGAGTTTATTTTTTTACAAAGAATACTGGGATGTTTGAAAGCCCCTAAAGAACAGGTACGCAGTACCGTATTCTGTCATGGACGGTAGGGGATGAAAAACGACTCAGGTGGTTTTAACCACCGTCAAGTTTTGTTTTCTGATTAACTCTTCTAAGCATTCACTAGCACTAACTCCATGATGAGCCGCATATTCTTGAATTGAATGCCACGCAGTATCTGTTAACCAAACTCCGCGTTTTTTCTTTGGCTCATCATGTAGAACTGGGACATTTCGTACTCTTTTCTTTCCTTTTCCTGTTGACATACTTTGAACCGTACCCTATACTAAAAGTATAGCACAGGTAGAATAACCGCCGCTACGTGACAATACAAATCTAGGGTGTCCCTACACGATTGAGCGTAAAACAATAATGCTAGAGGTAGGATAAACCTCTATAAAAACCGATGGTATCCAGCAGGTATCGACAATCCCAGAAAAGAAAAAACTTAAAAACAAAGATACGGCGGGGCACGCTGGAATCTGGAGAAAAGGAAGGAACAGCTTTTTAAGGCACTTCCAGCAAAGTATCCGAAAGCTTGGGGACAAATGCCCACTGGGTTTTTAATGAATTGACTGGACCTCTCGTGCAATGGTTATCGATTGTTTGGTTAAGTACTGCCAGTCTGCTAGTCGGCGATTAGTGGGTGGGACATTAAAATTTAAGGCTGTTTGGAAGAACCAAGAATCCCCGTTCCCTTTAGCAGGGCGGGGAGTGTCAAGCCCTACATCTAATTTACTGGCTAATCTAACCAAAAAAGCGCATCAATTTTAACTTCTGAGTAACTAGCGCTGAAGTAGCTACGGTGCTGAGAGCTTCTAGTTGATACTCAGCATCATAGCTTTGATTATTTAATTGGCATGAATCAATTCTTGAGGTGCTGCGGCATCATATTCTACAGCTTTCACAAATTCCTTGAGAACGTCTTTGAGTCTTTGCTCAATTTCTTCATCTAACAGCACGCTATTATCAGCTTGTCGTTGAATTTGTTTGTCTACTGCATAAACAGTAGCTAAGATATGCCGCGCCCCTAATTCAGATAAGACGGGTTTCAGGGCATATTCAATTGCCAATAAGTGAGCGATCGTCCCACCAAGGGCAATTGGTAACACGGGTTTACCTGTCAATGATTTTTGTGGTAACAAATCTAGAAATGTTTTCAGCACTCCTGTATAAGCAGCTTTGTAAATTGGCGTGGCAATAATCACACCATTTGCCTTTGCTAGTAAAGCTTTGGGCTGTTCTAAAGCTTGGCTGTCGTATCGTCCAAAAACTAAATCTTCAGCAGGTAAATCCCGAACTGAAATAATGTCTACGTGCAAGCCTTCTTGTTGTAAAAGCTTGGCAGTGTATTCGACAACACCATAGGTTCTAGAGGGATGGGTTGGACTACCTGCGATCGCTAAAATATTTGCCATTCAATTAATCTCCAATTTCTACAATTTTTTTAATCGGGACTGGCAATTGGGAAGAATTCAGTTTCTAGTCCCTAATACCTAAACTTTACTAGGATATGGATGTGACTTTCTCCTTATGCTGCTTAGGAAAATCTTTATTTGCAACAATCTCGCCAAATGGACTTAAAATATGTTGCTTCTGCAAGTCTGCGATCTGATGCAATCTTCTCGGCTACTTGCGCCGTTGGTTCGCGCCAAGTTAGATAAACATCTACATGCTTGGCAGCTATTTTTGGGCGATGGGAGAGGAACCACCAAACTGCAAGGGCGAATATGGTTGCTGGACGAGAGTATTGGGTATTAGTTATTTCTCCCCTTTTTCTGTCTCTAGGGAGAATACGGCAATAACAGGTTTGTGTATAGTAGTTTACTTATTGCTAACCTTTTGTTAAATTAACCTTAATATACGTTAAATCCATTGATCTACTGTACTTAAGTTTTCAGGTATGAACGTGGGTAGCTATCCAGCCCACTGGCAATAGGCGCAAAATTCCATTCTGTCACTAGGAGAAATAAGACAATGGGGCCAATGTTTATTACTGCCAACGATTGGCCACATATAGCGTTTAGATTGTCTTTGGCGCTCCTGGTTGGTTGTTTGATTGGATTTAATCGTCAACAAGGGGGTAGACCAGCAGGGATGAGAACATTCATGCTCGTGAGTATGGGGGCAGCACTATTCGTGATGATACCTTTGCAAGCTGAGGGTGAAAGTTCCTATAATGCCGCCAATGCCCTGAGTCGTACAATTCAAGGTGTAGCTACTGGGATAGGATTTCTCGGAGCCGGATTGATTTTACAAGAGTCTCCTAGTAGAAAATCTTCAGTACCAAAAGTAAAAAATTTAACTACAGCAGCTTGTATCTGGACAGCAGCCGGGTTGGGGGCTGCGATCGGTTGTGGTCTGTGGCAAATGGGATTAATAGGAGGGGTGCTGACCCTGATTACCCTAAGTGGGGTGAAGCGGCTTACTCGCGCATTTGCATTTCTGACGGGTCATGGTAAACAGAGGATAACTCAGAATCTCACAAATACCTCTGATGATGATGATGATTGAATGTCACTACACTAGGTAATCTATGCACAACATCCAGGCGTACTGTCCAAAATCGATCAACTAAAGAGGAAAAGGGGCAGGGGCAAGGTGAAAAGAGATGATAACTTGCAATAAGTCTTTCCCCTTCCCCCTGCCTTTTTGGTCAAGTTGATCGGTATTTTGTTGTTTCTTAGCTAATTTTAATCACTTGATCAGGGCTAATTCAGGGCGATCGCTGATTATAGTAATTAAAGCAGTGAATCCCGTACTGGAATTGATGGCCAGTTAAGCGGAAAATAGAAAATAATAGATATATGGACAAACGGTATTTTTTACAAGCTAGTGCCGTAATCGTCGGCACAGCATTGCTATCAAAGTATATTTACAACAATCAGGAGTCAGAAGCCATGACAACTTCTAACAGTGGATTTGAAATTACCAAACCTGAAGAAGAGTGGCGCACCATTTTAACGCCAGAACAGTTTCGTGTATTGCGTAAACATGGGACTGAACGTCCTTACACCAGCCCATTGGATAAGGAATACGACAATGGTACTTATTATTGTGCCGCGTGTGAACTACCACTATTTACCTCTGATACCAAATTTAACAGTGGCACTGGCTGGCCTAGCTTTTTTAACCCGATTGAAGGTGCGATCGCTATTACTGTAGATCGGTCATTATTTATGACCAGAACTGAGGTGCATTGTAGTCGCTGTGGTGGCCATCTGGGTCATGTTTTTGATGACGGCCCTGCACCCACTGGCAAGCGCTACTGTATGAACGGTGTTTCGCTGAAGTTTACTCCTGCCTAATTTAGTTGCGTAGGCGTAGCCCGTCGTAGACATCGCACCCACTAACCCAAATTCTCAGATTTTGAGGCTTGACCAAGGGTGAATAAATTTTTGACAATAACTTTTCCTATTCAATGCTGCTGGATAAAGTATTGTCAATTTAAAGAAATGCAACTCTTGGTCTTCGCTAGAGTTACTTACCTAAATCGTCCTATTTGCTTGGGTCTTTTTTCTCCTTTTTGTCTTTGGGATCTTTTTTAGGTTTTTTAACTTCTTTATTACTTTTTCTTTCCTTAGACATCAGCGTTCTCCAACTAGGTTAATCAGTGAAAGCTTCCACATTTTGCCGTCAGGAAATCAAAAGATGATTTACCTGATATTTTTTTAAGGCAAAAAAGAAAGCATCAGACATAGATGCTACTAACTACCATGATACGGTGTTGTTTGATTCAATGTAGCTTGAATCTATATTGCTAGAGATTGCTCAAATTCCATAAAGATTTGGGTTACAGGGTAGAAAGGATAATTTTCTTTACTCTCACCTGTAGCCTATTCCCTTTTTAACTCTTAATACCCTTTCCTATTGCTCCAACAATTTGATCCTCTGCCACCAACGATTTAGGGGATAATAGACTACAGGTGCCCATAAACTACTAAGAATGGCAGAAGCTAGAGCAACACGCTGGTAATATGTCCAAATATCTGTGACTTTGCGCTCATTGCCCATCAAAGTTAATTGCAATCCAAAAATAGTTTCTGCCAAAACTGCCATAACAAATACAATTACAGCAATTGAAATAAAATCTTCTTCGATAAAACGCTGTTTTTGGAGCAGACCAGTTAAAATTCCCACTATACCTAAACTGAGAGCATGAGTAGGATGAGGTGATGTCATTGAATCTTGAAGTAGCCCCAGAACTATACCTGCCAATGCTCCAGCAAAAACTGTGCGCTTCACACTCCAAGCTACCACCCAAATTAACAACCAGTTAGGGCCAATTCCCAATAATTCTATACCTGGCAGGCGGGTTGGTAATAACAGTAAACATAACAGTACAGAACTAGCCGTCACAATCCAACCCAACAACTGACGTACACTAGGATGCCAACGAGAAAGCGGCTGGATTTGGAATTTCGATTTTCGGTTTGACGATTTTGGCTTTTTCTGCCTGCTGCCACTAAATGCAGGAATCTTCATTTTTCTATGGATTTTTTCAAAGTATTTACTTAGGCTTTTGAGTTTCCGACTCTTGGTTTTCTAGCTTTGGATAAACAGCTACCCAATCGAGAGAGCGGATTGGCGGAAAAAGCTCAATTTTCGCCACTGATGCCGGAAGTTTCTTTAAATCCAGCGACTTTATTCGTCCTACTGCCAAGCCAGATGGAAATTTCTGACTATAAGTAGATGTGGAAACTAAATCTCCTACCTTAACATTTGGGACTTTTTCATAAAACTCCAGCACAGCTTCTGCAGAAGAATCTCCTCGCAAAACGCCTTTAGCTGCTGTCCGACTAATTGATACGCCCACTTGACTCTTGAGGTCACTGATTAACAACACGCGGCTAGTATTGGGAGTTACACTCTCCACTAAACCTACCAATCCGCCATCTGCCTTGACTATAAAGCCTTCTTGAATCCCTGCATTCGCACCGCGATTCAGAGTAACTTGTTGCCACCACTGGTCAGCGCTACGTCCTACTACCCGCGCTGGAATTGGCCGTGATGCTAGTGGTTCTTTTTCCACATAGCCTAATAAATCTTGTAGCTTTGTGTTTTGACTTTCTAAATCTACTATACGGGTTTGCAATTCAAATACCCGAGCATCTCTAAGACGTTCTTCTGGAGTTGGCCCTGACTGCAACATCTCTAACGGACGGGTAATTGCATGGTATGTCTCAAGCACTAATTCACCTTGAGTTTGTCGCAATACCCAAGCACTACCAACTACTAGAGCTAACAACCCGATTTGTAACCCTTTATGATCCCACCAACGCCGTATTGTAACCATATATACCTTGCTACACTTACATAATTAAGTTCTACTTGGACTCTATTTGTATAGAACCCAAATAGAACTCAAATAGAACTCAAGTCTGATATTTTTTTGTTACATATTGCGAGAGCTTTCGATGACAACTCGCTCTAACTGTTTAAAGTTTTCTAACACACGACCTGTTCCCAGCACAACACAGCAGAGAGGATCGGCGGCAATGTGGGTAACAATCCCCGTTTCATGGCTAATTAAGGTATCTATGCCTTTGAGCAAAGCACCACCACCAGCTAACATAATACCTCTGTCGATAATGTCTGCTGCTAGTTCTGGAGGTGTGCGTTCCAGTGTCCGCTTCACAGCTTCTATAATTACTGATAGCGGTTCCAACATGCTTTCACGAATTTCCGGCCCTTTGATCGTTACAGTACGCGGTAAACCAGAAAGCAGGTGTAAGCCCCGGACTTCCATCATGGCATCATTATCATCATTGGTAGGATAGGCAGAACCCATCCGAATCTTGATATCCTCGGCAGTCCGTTCACCAATGACTAAGTTATGAACTTTTTTAATATACTGAATGATCGATTCAGTTAGTTCATCTCCAGCAATGCGTACTGATTCGCTGATTACCGTACCTTGAAGACTCAGCACTGCAACTTCTGTTGTCCCACCACCAATATCGATGATCATGTTGCCAGTTGCTTCGGCAACAGGTAGCCCAGCACCAATGGCCGCAGCTACAGGTTCATCGATTAAATACACTTTTCTTGCTCCTGCTTGATGAGCTGCATCCATTACAGCTCGCCTTTCTACTCCTGTGACACCACTAGGAATACCAATAACAATCCGGGGTAAGATTAAAGATTTACCTTCATTTACACGCTGAATAAAGCTTTTCAGCATCAGCTCGGCTATATCGAAATCGGCGATTACACCATCGCGCAATGGACGGAGGGCAATCACATTTCCAGGTGTGCGACCGAGCATTTTTTTGGCTTCTTCTCCTACTGCCAGTGCTACCTTTTCGTTGACATCGATAGCAACTACAGAAGGCTCTTGCAGTACAATACCTTTACCAGATACATAAACGAGCGTGTTAGCGGTACCGAGGTCGATACCCATATCCCATGATGTGCGAAAGTTCCTAAAAATACCCACGCGTTTCTAAGTCCCCTATGTGCGATACTTTTTGACTACAACCGTAAGAGTTAATTCGATTATGTTTGTATCCTGAGTTGAGTAAACTACGACTATATTTTTATATGATTCCCAGGAATATTTACGATGTCTCAGGTATGTATGTTTTGATATTCTCTGGTTAAATTAGTATATCCGTATAGTTTTATGTGTTTCTCCAAGTAGTATGTATAATTTTTCAAGTCAACTATATTGTTAACTGTTTAACACATTATTTTCAAGTGTTTCACAATTCGCTATGATGAAAGTCAGAATTCACAAGTACACTTGTACTGAAAGGTAATACGTATGAGTATCAATGTTGTCACCCTTGTTGGTCGTGTAGGCGGCGACCCAGATATAACATTTTTTGATTCTGGTAAAGTTGTATGTAAATTAACACTAGCTGTCAGGCGGAGATCCCGTAACAGCGATCAACCGGACTGGTTCGAGTTAGAACTATGGGGAAAGACAGCAGAGTTTGCAAAAAACTATGTGCGTAAGGGTAAGCAAATTGCCGTTAAAGGTTCGTTGAAGTTTGACACATGGAACGATCGCCAGACAGGAGTCGGCCGTTCTAAACCAGTTATTGTAGTAGATCAAGTGGACTTACTGGGTTCTAAGCAAGATGGAGACGAGAGAACAGGAGATATGTCTCCAGAACATTTTTAATTAATTGGGAATTGGGAATTGGGCATTAATTATTAGTCCTTTGCCCTGACAAATGACAAAGCGCAAAGTCTGAGCGCCGGCTTCCGGCGCTCAGACTTTGTAAGAGAGGACTAATGACAAATGACTAATAACTAATTTGTAATGTCACCGATGCTTCCACTTCCTGTTCACCACCAACGACAGGGGTGGAAGAATCAGCTACCTTGGCAGCTTCAGCCCGTAAAAACATGGGTGGTGGAGGTGGACTTGCATTATTAACTTGAATGCTCACCACTTCTTTGGCTTTGAAACCTAAGGCACTGAAAACGGCATCAGCTTGCTGCTGGGCATCTTGAGTAGCTTCTTTTAATGCTTGTTTTTGCGCTAAGGCGATCGCTTCATCATTAGCAACAAAACTAATCCCGTTAATTTGCGTCGCACCCGCTTTCACTGCATTATCCAATAATGTACCAGCTTTCTCAGTGGGAATGCGAAAACTTACAGTGTTATTGGCAGCATAACCTGTTATCCGTTGCACATTATTGGTGTAGCTGTAAACTGGATTAAGCTGGATACCAGTAGTTTGTAATTTTTCGACATTTTGGCTCTTGAGGAACGCAACTACAGCCGATGACCTCCGGGCGGCTTCTTGCTGTACCTCCTGTGCTGTTTTCCCTTGAATCTCCACTCCCAAAGTGACTTGCGCCAAGGTTGTAGGAATTGTTTCAACTCCGCGACCACTGACACTGAGGGTTCGCCACAATTTCTCTTTTTCTTGCGCCAACGCAGGTAGTGTAAAACTTGTACATAAAAGCATTACTAAAGGCAGTATTTTCCACAAGTTCCCAGATGGAAACTTAGAACCGGATAAAGCGGCTCTAGTCATAAGATTTGCACTCCTCAAAGTATCCACAGATGTTTTTCATCAACGTATCTAGCAATCTTCTGGTGGCTGTTACGAGTCAACAGTTACCACAAGTTTTTCACAACTCAAGTGCGATCGCTAGATACGATTTGTATGTTCTTACTTTGACACTGCCATAGTTAAAAGCTGAAATGGTTACATTTTTTGAAACTAAAAAATTACACCAATATAAAATCGCGTAAATCAACCACCCATCTCAAATCTATGAAACGTTTACGCTGTATACCTGTTTAAATTTTGAGTTTGAAATTTTGAATTCGGATTACGTCACCATAGATAGACGTTTTTCAGAAACGCGTCAAAATCAAAGAGAAGGATTTTCACGGAACCCATGCATTTGTTAAATCCAATCAACTTCTCTTTTCCTCTGCTGGCTACCGCAACAGAAGTCGCAGACAGTTCAATGGTAGTAGCAGCAGTGCTACTTAGCTTAGTAGTAGTTTACCTCGCCAGCAAAGTTGGTGGAGAGTTATCAAACCAAGTGGGTTTGCCACCTGTATTAGGCGAACTACTAGGTGGTGTAGTGGTAGGCGTCTCTGTTTTCCACCTTTTAGTGTTTCCCGAAGGCAGTACAGACAGTTCTAACTCTTTGATCATGTCCTTCCTTCAAATTACTGCTGGGTTAACTCCTGAAGCCAGTCCAGCAGTGTTTGCAGCCCAGTCTGAGGTGGTTTCGGTTTTAGCAGAATTGGGTGTGATCATCCTACTGTTTGAAATCGGCTTGGAGTCGAACTTAAAAGATTTATTGGCAGTTGGTATCCAAGCCACTGTTGTAGCAATAGTGGGGGTAGTAGTACCCTTTGCTGCTGGTACTGTGGGACTGATGACTTTGTTTGGGATTGGTGCTGTACCTGCAATTTTTGCAGGGGCGGCTTTGACTGCCACTAGTATCGGTATTACTTCCAAGGTGCTGTCAGAGTTGGGGCGACTCAATTCTAAAGAAGGGCAGATTATTTTGGGTGCTGCCGTAATAGACGATGTATTGGGAATCATCGTTTTAGCGGTAGTTGCCAGCCTAGCTAAAGATGGCGTGGTGGATGTAAGTAAAGTGATTTATCTGATTATCAGCGCCACTGGTTTTATTTTGGGAGCAATCTTACTAGGTAATGTTTTCAATAAGTCCTTTGTAGCGATCGCTGATAAACTCAAAACACGCGGTGGACTAGTAATACCAGCATTCATCTTCGCTTTTGCTATGGCATACCTTGCCGCCGTCATCCACTTAGAAGCGATTCTGGGAGCTTTTGCGGCGGGTTTAGTTCTAGAAGAGACAGATAAGCGCAAAGAACTGCAAAGGCAAGTCTGTCCCATTGCCGATATGTTGGTGCCAATTTTCTTTGTGACTGTTGGGGCAAAAACCGATTTGGGAGTGTTAAACCCAGCAATTCCCGATAATCGGGAAGGTCTAATTATGGCAACTTTCCTGATCATAGTAGCCATTCTCGGTAAAGTGATCACAGGTTTAAGCGTGTTTGGTCAACCGGAAATCAACCGTTTAGCAATCGGTGTGGGGATGATTCCCAGAGGGGAAGTTGGATTAGTGTTTGCTGGTGTCGGCGCAGCCAGTGGCGCTCTCTCGAAACCATTGGGGGCGGCAATTATCATGATGGTTATCTTGACAACCTTTTTAGCTCCTCCTTTGTTACGATTTGTATTTCCAGACCCAAAAAACATGGATGCAGGCTCAGATCAACTGGTTTTAGACGGTTCCTCTGGAACTTCGTTGTTAATTGAACCACCTCAGTCAAAGGTGCCAGTATCAAATGACAGTAGCAATTTAGAAATAACCCCAGAATCTAGCGATCGCTAATCAAAGTTTTGGGTAAATTATTACTGAGTTCTGAGTAATTTTTGCTCAGAACTCACGATGAATTCAGTACTATCACCGTGCTTTGAAGATTTTACGATTGTGCAGTGGAAACTTCTCTTCTCAAATTTCCGTCCCGTCTGATTGTAGAATAATCGTTTGTTTATAATTTCTACCAACATTCGGAATGTTATTTATTTCCAGCCTCCCTTGGCTTACAGGCCTTTATCTGAATATTCTCCAGGTAATTAAGGAATAACATCCATAAATCTTGCTAGATATCTGACAGTAATGGGAATTATTTACTTAGTGCATTGATGGCAACAAATAAAAAACAGTTATCAGTGAACGGTTATCAGTTATTAGTTTTCTAGCTTCCTTGGAAGCCAGATTCCTCCACCTCCAAAGGTGGAAGATTTAATGTTGGGTCTAAATCCGAATATGAAACTTGATAAATGATTTAAGCGTGTCTTTATACCAGCTTAAAGAATCAAAAAAGGCATCAAAGACCAAGTTTAGGTGGTGACGGTGTGATGATTTACCAATGAGTTGAGATATTGACGGCTCCCATGAACGTGAATTAGGAGAAAGAACTGTGAAATTACACTGGTTATTACCCAGCACTATTGGAACTATCTTCATGCTATCGTCGCCGGCAATGGCTGCGAAGCTTGAATCCTGGCGCTTTGATGCCAATCAAAACAGGCTGGAAATTAATACTGTGGGAGCAGTTCAACCCCAGGCACAACTAATTTTTAACCCGACTCGGCTGGTAATTGATTTGCCAGGAACCACATTTGGGCGTCCGCAACTAACCCAACAGGTGGGTGGTGGGATTCGCTCAATTCGGATTGGGCAGTTTGATACAGAAACAACACGTATAGTTGTCGAGCTGACACCTGGTTATACTTTAGACCCCAAACGAGTACAATTTGTTGGTACAAATGGCGATCGCTGGACGGTGCAATTACCTAAACCAGAAGCCGAGAGAATAGCCTCGTCTCCCAGAAGTGCTTACACTGTTGTTACCCCAGATTCTGAACCGCAGCAACCTAGTTTTTCAAGGGTTGCTACTACTGCACGAGGGGCGACGCAAATTGAGAGCTTACAAGTAACAGGCGATGGGTTGTTTATCCGCACCAGTGGTGGCAATCCCCCAATTCAGGTAATTCGCAGCCGCGATCGCGCTACCATCTTCATGGATATCTCTGGCGCATCTTTATCACCACGTCTAGCGCAGCAGAATAATATACCCGTTAACAAGCATGGTATTAGCCGCGTCGAATTCACTCGATTACAATCCCAAACTCCTGGCGTCCGCCTGACTTTGCGGGTAGACAAAAATAGCCCAGACTGGCGAGCAACTAATAGTAGCGGCGGTGGTTTGGTGGTTCTGCCAAGTCGCGTTGTCAGATTGCCTGGAAGTAATAATTCGGATAATCAGTCAGAACCCGTTTCCCTTCCCAGCCGACCATCTGCCAACAACTCGCCAGCCATAATTGAGTCTGTACAACTGGCTGATAATGGCACACAACTGCTAATTAGAGCCGACCAAACTTTATCTGCTACGGGAACCTGGGATAGAACTTCTGGTTTGTTTCGCCTCACAATCCCCAATGCCAAGTTAGCTCCGAGAGTTACAGGCCCGGCTTTTGCTCCCAATAGCCCTATTCTCCGGGTACGCCTGCAACCGCAAGAACCCAACACAGTCGTTGTCTTAGTTCAACCGGCAGCCGGAGTGCAACTTGGGCAGCCCCGGAAAATCAGCGAACAGCTTTTGGCTTTACCAATACAAGGCTCTCGTCGAATTGTTGCAGTCCCCCCCGCAAAACCCCGCTTTGCTTTACCTGGGCTACCACCGCCAAACCGTGGGCCATTCCCAGACCCAAACAATCCCAATCCTCAGCCCCCCAAACAACCACAGCGTCCAATTGCCAAGGGGCGAGTGGTAGTCCTCATTGACCCCGGACATGGCGGTAAAGACCCCGGAGCAGTAGGTCTTAGGGGGCTACGCGAAAAGGATATTCTTTTGCCTATTAGCAAACGAATAGCTCAGGTTTTGCAGCAAAATGGCGTACAAGTAGTTATGACGCGAGATTCTGACTATTTCGTTACCCTTCCGGGACGGGTGCAGTTAGCAGAGCGAGCGAATGCTGATATCTTTGTTAGCATTCATGCTAATGCAGTCGGGCCGGGTCGTTCGGATGTCAATGGCTTAGAAACGTATTATTACGATAGTGGTTTGGGTCTAGCTCGCACTGTCCATAATAGTATTCTCCAAAGTATAAATGTCAAAGATAGGGGAGTGCGGCGAGCCAGATTTTTTGTCCTCAGAAAAAGTTCTATGCCTTCTATCCTCGTAGAAACAGGTTATTTGACTGGTCGAGATGATAACGCTAAACTCAGAACCTCAGCTTATCAAAATCAAATGGCAGATGCGATCGCTCGTGGCATCCTTCAGTATCTAAAGAGAAGATAAGGAATTTATTCAAAATTATTGAGTAAATACATCTAATCTTTACCATTTTTATCCAAATTTAGTAGTACAACAATTTCAGTATTCTTGCGGCGGGGCAAGAGTAGCTTCTTTGTTATTGTCATCTGATGCTTTGCAAGCCAAATTTATATAGGCTCATGGCATGGCAAAATCAGAGGAGCGTGCTATATTTTACGCCATTAGCTGTGTCTTAATACCAGCACAAAGCTCAAGTGTGCGCGGTGACGGTGTGAGGATTTGCCAATATGTTGAGATGTTGACGGCTCCCATGAATGTGAATCAGGAGAAAAGGCTGTGAAATTACGCTGGTTACTATCCAGTACTATTGGAACTATCTTCATGCTGTCGTCGCCGGCAATGGCCGCGAGACTCGAATCTTGGCGTTTTGATGCCAACCAAAACAGGCTGGAATTTAATACTTTAGGGAATGTTCAACCCCAAGCACAATTAATTTTTAACCCCACTCGTTTGGTAATTGATTTACCAGGAACCACATTTGGGCGTCCGCAGTTAACCCAACAGGTGGGCGGTGGAATTCGCGCTATTCGTGTTGGGCAGTTTGACGAACAAACAACCCGCATAGTAGTTGAACTGAATCCAGGTTACACTCTTGACCCCAAGGGAGTACAATTTGTTGGCACAACTGGCGATCGCTGGATGGTGCAATTACCTACGCCAGAAGCCGAAAATGTACCCTCAAATCCTGGGGGGCAACAAGAGCAAGCTATAGCAACAGAAAGTTCACCGAGAACATCTCCACCAGTGTTCTCCCCAAGAAATATTTACAACGTGGTGAGAACAGGCCCTGTCAATCCACCTAAAAACGGAATGCTTGCCGCCAGGGTTACTCAAATTGAGAACTTACAAGTCACAGGCGATGGTTTTTTCATCCGTACCAATGGTGGTAATCCTCAGATTCAGGTAAATCGCAGCAACGATCAAAGGGCAATTAACATTGATATTGCTGGCGCTACTTTATCACCAAGTCTCGAACAGCGCGATTTGTCGATTAATCGCTTTGGTGTCAGCCAGATTCAGTTCAGCCAATTACAAACAAGCCCATCTGTTGTTCGCATGACTTTACAGGTGGATGAAAATAGTCAAAATTGGCGAGCAACCACTAGCAGTATTGGTGGTTTTGTGGTTCTGCCTAGTCGTAGCGTTGCCCAGTTGCCTGGAGGTAATAGTCCACGCCCTATACCATCTACTAACACCTCATCTACTAACACTTCACCTGCTACCATTGAGTCTGTGCAATTGGCTAATAATGGCACACAATTGCTAATTAGAGGCGACAAAAATTTATCTGCTACAGGAGGCTGGGATAGAACCTCTGGTCTGTTCCGCATCACTATCAACAATGCTCAGTTAGCTCCCAAGGTTACAGGCCCTACTTTTAATGCTAATAGTCCTATTCTTCGGGTTCGCCTGCAACCACAAGAATCCAATACTGTTATCGTCTTGGTTCAACCAGCAGCCGGAGTCCAAATTGGGGAACTCAATCAGGTTGGCGACCAGCTTTTGGCCCTAGAATTACAACGCTCTGGTAGCCTCACACCCCCTACTGCTTTACCTCCTCTGCCATCGCCAAACCAAGGTCAATTTCCAAACCCCATAGATAATCCCCGTCCGATATCACAGCCACAGCCGCGCCCCTCGGTTCCCAAAGGGAAATTATTAGTAGTTATTGACCCAGGACATGGTGGAAAAGACTCAGGTGCTCCTGGTCTGGGCGGACTGTTAGAAAAGGATGTAGTCTTGCCTATTGGTAGAAGGGTAGCAGCCATTTTAGAGCAAAATGGTGTACAAGCAGTACTGACGCGGGATGCTGATTTTTTCGTAGAACTTCAAGGACGGGTAGATATCGCCGAGCGAGTTAATGCGACTCTGTTTGTCAGCATTCACGCTAATTCGGTTGATGGTCGTCCGAATGTGAATGGCTTAGAAGTGTATTATTACGATAGCGGTTATGCTCTGGCTGAAGCAGTTCGGAATAGCATCCTCCAGAACATCGATACAATCAAAGACCGGGGAACCCGCAAAGCCAGATTCTACGTTCTTAGGAAAAGCTCTATGCCCTCGATTCTAGTGGAAACAGGCTATATGTCTGGTCGAGAAGACAATCCTAGATTGGGAACACCAGAGTATCAAAATCGGATGGCAGAAGCGATCGCTCGTGGCATCCTAAAATACTTACAGCGCTAATATAGTACAAATTATTAATTAAAAGGTGGTATTTAGACTCCTTTAGTATCCAGAATTTAGTGGTCAATTAACAAATAGTCTGCTAAATTCTGTATTTTAAATCCCAAAACCTAAATTAATATCTGCCTGTGTATTCATCTTCGAGCTTTGATGCGAATCTTGACGATTTTTCGGCTCTTGAACCCCAACGTGCCCCTATTGGCATCTTTGACAGTGGTGTTGGTGGACTGACGGTACTGCGACAACTATATCGGCAACTCCCCAATGAATCAATTATTTACTTTGGGGATACAGCTCGACTTCCTTACGGAATTCGTTCACAAGCAGAAATTTTACAATTTACGCGCGAAATTCTTACCTGGCTACAACAGCAACAGGTAAAAATGGTAATTATGGCTTGCAACACCAGTTCTGCTCTAGCCCTAGAAACCGTGCGTCAAGAATTCAACATACCCATTTTGGGAGTAATCTTGCCGGGTGCAAAAGCTGCGGTACAGCAAGGAAAGCGGATTGGTGTTATTGCTACTCCAGCTACGGCGAAAAGTAATGCTTATAAGCAGGCCATACTCGAAATTGCTCCTGATGTCCAAGTCTGGCAAGTTGGATGTCCTGAGTTTGTGCCACTCATCGAGCAAAATCGGATTCACGACCCCTACACTACTGAAGTAGCACGAGCCTACCTAGAGCCTTTACTAGAGCAAGAAATTGACACTTTAGTTCACGGCTGTACCCATTATCCCCACCTTACACCAGTATTGCGATCGCTCCTCCCCTCTCAAGTCCAACTGGTCGATCCAGCTGTTCATGTTGTGGCAGCTTGTGCCCAAGAGCTAGACTTACTAGGTTTAAAAAATACCCATTTACCACTGCCAACTCGCTTCGCCGTCAGCGGTTGTCCGCAACAGTTTTCCCAGTCAGGAGTGCAGTGGCTAGGCTATACCCCTATGGTTGAAGAGGTTTGTTTCACTGATACAGCTATTTCCCAACTCCATTGAAGGGGGCAGGGAGCAGGGGGAGCAGGGGAGGCAGGGGAGGCAGGGGAGGCAAGGGGGACAGAGAGAATAAC
>NZ_JAYGHD010000360.1:0-19400 GCF_034932245.1 Nostoc sp. UHCC 0251 | reverse complement strand
GACTGGTATCAAAGCCTTGTAAATATTGGCTTGCGAGTTTTCGGATGGGTCTAATTTATAGTAAAGTTATATATGCCGGAGAATTAGCAGCACAAAATTTTTAACCAACCAATCGGGTTGAAATTTCTGTAACAGGGCCAATTTATATAAAACGACAGTAATGATTTGCATTTAATTTAGAAGCGATCGCTAGTTTTAGTCCTGCAAAATCAGCTTTTGTTATTGAACTAGTAAGGGTATATCGTTTAATCTCATCTGATATGATTGATAATTTGTATTATCTTTTCTCATGATCTTTGACTCCTATAAGTCGTAAGTGGATGTTTGAATTGAAAGGTAAGCTTTAAGAAGAATGGACGAAAATGTAAGACACTATTGGAACAGGCACTAATTTGACCCGTATTTCTCACAAGCTTCAGGCGTTTGATGGAGCAGAGGGCAGAGGGGAAAGAACAAGGCACATTGAACTCTCCCACTAGCGAACCTGCTCCCCTGCACAAGCGCAGGCTTTGAGGGGTGTGGTGAGAAATCCGGGTTTGAGAATACGCCTATCCAAAATGATGGAATCACTATTTTTAGAGACGAATAGTCAGGATATGTATTTACGTCCCTAAATATATTCTACGCCTTATGTGAGTTAAGCCAGAGGATGTTGTTTAAAAGTCAGCACATCAATTTTTACCTTAAGTTGACACCAATGCACAGCTGTGATCCCATTTAAAACCCAATTTCAATGGTTAAGCTGCGAATTTTTCCTGTATCTGTCTCAGCTTTATCCGCAACTTCAAGAGTCCAGGTTCCTTGGGGACTTTTACCTTTAAAGGCAGCAAGTTTAAGGGTATTTACCTCGTCATAGGTTGTTTTAATGTTATTTGTAGCTCCGCCCTGGCGATCGTGCAGAATTACAGGAAGTACGCCTATTTGCACTGGGGGAAGGAGAGTAACTACAAGATCCCCAATAAAAGTATGCTCGATGTCTACATTAACTTTGATGGATTTTACTAGGCCGCTATTAGCGATCGCCAACGACAATGTTGATGTTTGTAAGTCGTTAATTGGGACATCTTGCACAGCCTTGAAACTGCTAAGTGGCGATGTTTGAGCCGGCTTGGCCAATTCTACAGCTTTGAGAGCATTGATTCGACCGTAACCGTAGAAGGGGCTACGACCATTGGCATCATATTTACCTCCAGCTTGATCGATGCGATCGCAAGAGCGTTTAATAATATCTCGCACTTCGTCCCAACGCAGATTTGGATTTCTGGCAATAATCAGAGCTGCTACACCAGCTGCACCTGGACAAGAACTAGAAGTTCCGCCGAATTCGTTTGTGTAATTGCCTCCAGTGTCACCCAGATTTCGATTACCCGAATTATAGCCAACTAAACCACCGCGATCGGTTGTCCAAATTCCAGAGGTTTGAGAACTTTCGCCATTGTTGCTAGGGAAGGCGCACCAGACGGCCTGACCAAAATCACTGTAAGCGCTTCTCGTGCCGTAGTCGTTACAAGCTGCCACAGCAATCACCTTTTGGTAGCTGGCGTAGCCATCATTATCGACGCTTTCGTTACCATTACCAGCCGCGAATAAAATTACACAGCCCTTGCCATTGCGTCCCTTATTGATTGCAAAGTCTATAGCAAGTCGTGTGGAGTCAGGCAAAGGCACTTTCTGGTTGTGTACAGGATCGTTTGGTTCAAACCAAGTACCGTCTGCTGGCCCCCAGCTGCAAGAAATAACATCAGCACCATTTTTAGCCGCCCAAACAAAAGCATCTGCTTCATCCTGCGACCCCAGCGCCGAAACTAAACGAATCGGCATGAGCTTTGCACCCGGTGCCACACCAGATGCACCAAACTTGCCGTTTGCACAAGCTACTCCTGCACAGCCTGTCCCGTGGTTATTGTCGTTTCCCGGTTTGGGATTGTCAGTTTTACGTGTGATATCACGCGGTGCAACAATTTTTCCAGAAGAACGGAACTCTTCATGATCGAGATCCACGCCGTCGTCGATAATTGCAATTATCGTCCCTGTACCATCACTCAACTTCCAAGCTGCCTCAACGTTGGCATGGGCATTAATTACCTTACCGTTAATTGTTGTTTGCTTTAGATGCCACTGCTGCGGGAAAACCTGACGTTGGCGTGATTCCCGTACTAGTTCAGGATGGCACAGTTCAACTGATGTTTCATTCAGAAGTCTCTCGGCGATGTCAAAGATAGCTATACCAGTATTGGCAGATGCACCGACAAAGTAGGCATTTTGTGCATATTCCAGTTGGGATTTAATTGTTAAGTCGTAACGTCTTAAGACCTCTTGGCAGACCGTTAACTCTTCTTCGCCATTGAATTTAAGAAAAAGATTTTCAGTGTAAACTACAGGTTGTTGGGATACTGGATCGACAAGAACACGTCCGGCAAATTGGACTTCAGGCTCTAGGTTGAGAATTTCACGGGCGCGATCGCGCAAAGCGACATCTTGAGTCGGAACTTTCGTTCGTAAAATTTCTACACCCGCTTGCCGAAACCGTGTTGCTAACTCGAATTGATTAAGGATACTACGAGCTGTAGGTGATACTGGTGCGACTTCAAACG
Organism: Nostoc sp. UHCC 0251; assembly: GCF_034932245.1. Lineage (NCBI taxonomy): Bacteria > Bacillati > Cyanobacteriota > Cyanophyceae > Nostocales > Nostocaceae > Nostoc > Nostoc sp. UHCC 0251. The sequence goes on along the minus strand of NZ_JAYGHD010000360.1, from coordinate 16,806 downwards.
GTCTGGCACCGACAAGATTACTACGGCTTTCGGTACGCACTACAACGTGTTCGTTACTGATAACAAGTTCATACTGTTGGCCGTTCTGTCCACCATAGCGAACTTGAACCATAATTTTATCTCCTGAGATATTTAAAGTGACATATATAGCAGCCAAGTGTAAGGGCACGGCAGTGCCCATTGGTGTCAACTTAAGCTAAAAGTAGTTTCACTGTTAGGTTCCTAGCCCGCCTCGAACTAAAGTTCTAGGCTAATAGCTAAAGTCTACTAAAGTAGACTAAAGATTATTCGGATTATTTAGTCATCTAAAGATGACTTGAGCTATTATTCTTGGAACTGAAGTTCCTTGCGGGACATGGTTTTTACGTTAAGTTGACACGTATGGGCAGTGCCGTGCCCCTACGGGTGTACCTCACGTAAACGAGAACCGCTATAGCTATCCCAATAAAAGATTTATATTCCATACCGCTTAAAAACGCTATAACATCATTACAACTTGAGAAAAATGTTTTATTCCCCGGCTGAGTCTTTTCTACAGGCGTACTCTTTACCTCTGATTACTGAAGTGAGATTTCAAAAAGACTATTTTTCTGAGTATCCTGAACAAATTCGCGTTGGTAGCGATGCCTACGACGGGCTACGCCTACGCACTACTGTATCCTACACTCGTAAGCCTGGGTACTATGCAATACATTACAAACAACCCAAGACCGTGGCAACAGGAGCAATTTTAGTACTTAACGATGGTGCAATCGCAGTTTTTCCAGGCGAACCCAATCAATCAGAACAGGGGACACTAACTCCAATTTATACAATACAACCCAATGGTTCTCTAGCAGTACCAACTGGGTTGGTTTTCATCCGCTTTGCTGAAGGCGTTAATGTAGAGTCGCAGCGCGAGATAATTAATCGAGCGGGTTATGAAGTAGCGCAAAGCCTTCCTTATGCACCTCACACAGCTTGGTTGCGTGCCCAATCAGGTAATATTGCTGATGCGATCGCCGGAATTCCTCAGTTAGAAGCGATACCTAAAGTTGAGAATATCGAACCTCAAATGCTTATGGAAAAAAGTTTGAGACTAGAGCGTTGATTTTCTAGGAAATGAGCCTAATATTTTTCATGAACGTATAAATAAAGATAGTAAACATTTATCCTTCCGACTCTCCAGTATTGTAAAGGCGATCGCAGTGGTCACAATTGCGAGAAACTGAAAGCAGATTAATTAGGAAAGGAGAACCTAATGAGTTGGACTAAAGTTCTTGCAGTCGAAGCGCTTTCCCCAGGTACGCGACAAGTGGTAAAAGTTGGCAACCGGAAAATTCTGGTTTTGAATCACGAAAATCAGCTTTATGCAGTAGATAACAACTGTCCACACTTAAAATTACCGTTGAAAAGTGGAAAAATAACTGAAGATGGGGCAATAGTTTGTTCCTTCCATCGTAGTGCTTTTGACCTGCGGACTGGTGAGGTAAAAGACTGGTGTTCCTGGCCACCTGGTGTAGGTAAAGTACTCTCAATGGTTTCCCCACAAAAAGCATTGCCAGTATTTCCTATTCGTGTAGAAGAAGGCAGTATCTGGGTTGATGTGCAAGAGGAATAGCGCTATCTATTTTTTAGGAGTTAATACCAATTTAAAAAAGAATGCGACAAATAGATCATTTGTAGAGACGCGATGAATCGCGTCTTTACCCAAGGATATGTTGCAATCATGAATTGAAATGGTATAAGCAATAAAAACCCCAGCCGATAAGTTTAGCTGGGGTTTTTCTTAAAATGCAACTATTTCAGAGATATAGGAACTATTGAATGGGAGAATAGAACATTTCCTCAAGTAGTTTGAACGCTTTCTTGTGATGTAATGTTGGGTTGTGCGTTACCGTTCCCAGCTTCTATAGAAGCTGTAGCATTTTGAGAGCCGCCTAAATTCACTTTGAATACCTTGTTTTGCTCTTGTTCCAGTTTAGGTAAAGTCAGAATTAAAATCCCATCTTTCATGTCTGCTTTAACTTGTTGATTCTGAACTTTGCTTGGTAGAGGAACTACTCTTGTAAAGTTGCCATACCGGAATTCAGAATGAACATGAGTCTTAGATTCGGAATGTTTTTCGTAACGATGCTCACCAGCAATTGAAACTGCATCTTGAGTAACTTGAACATCCAGATTTTTAGCTTCCACACCTGGAATCTCAACTCTTAATACGAACTCTGAACCATTGTCAGATAATTCAACAGCAGGAACCCACGCTGTTCTCGGTGATGCGGAAATATCAGAACTGCCGCGCTCGGCTGCTGTCAGATCAGAGAAAAGTTGATCCATTTGACGCTAGAAAAAGCTTTTAGATATTGTCTCGTTGTCTCGTTCCCAGTCTCAGACTGGGAATGCTGTCCTATAGGCTCCGCCTCCCTTGCAGTCTTAATGATGAGTCTTTAAGCGGACACGATATTAGAAGATTGCCCATGTCTCAGCTACCTCTGTCAATGCATTTTACGTATTTTTACTGAGTTTTGTTGTGTTATAAACTTGTACCAATGGGGAACTCTATAATTAGTAGATCAATTGTTTGAATTATTTGTTTGGAATACCTGCAAGAGGCGTTTGTTAATGATTAGTATAATTACGCCAGTTTATAACGGTGAAAGATTCATAGAATCTTGTCTTCAAGTTGTCATTGACCAGAACTGTTTAGAAGTAGAGCATATCATTGTTGATGGAGGTTCAAGCGACAAGACAGTAGAGATTATTAAGAATAAAGCCAATCAATATCCCCACATTCGCTGGATTAGTGAAAAAGACCAAGGACAATCTGATGCTCTCAATAAAGGAATTGCTATGGCCAAAGGACAGATTATTGGTGTTTTAAACGTTGATGATTTTTATGAAATAAACGTTCTTAACCGCATCTGTGAAATTTTCCAAACTTTACCACAGCCTAGTTTGATTGTTGGTAACTGTAATGTTTGCAATCTAGAAGGTAAACTAATTTTTATTAATAAAGCTAGACGACTAAGGGCGATTGATTTGTTGTTAGAAAGACGAATTAATGACGATGGAATTATCGATGCATCTTTTCCATTAAATCCTTCTGTTTACTTTTACCATAAATCATTGCATCAGCAAATTGGGCTATACAGAGTAGAAGAACATTATGCAATGGATTTAGATTTTCTCTTGAAAGCGGTTTCGTCATCTCATGTCAAGTATTTTAATGAGACTTGGGGTAACTATAGATTTTACCCAGGAACAAAAACATATGATGATTCTGCAAAAGGAATGAGTCTAGTGCGAATGAGAAACTTATTTAATGATTATATTAAAACATTACTACTGATGGAGCAATGGCAGATTTGGTTAGCTCGAAACATAAATTTTACTTTATTAAAGTTATTTTATTTTTATAAACATCCAGAAAGATTACCTGAATCGATTAAGCAGCGATTAACTAAATATAGTCGAACTTGATAAAATGACTTTTTACTTAAATAGAGTTTTTAGTGTAGGCGTAGCTTGCCCCAGTCCTTGAAAAATTCCGTTGCTTCTATTAGATACTCAACACCCCAGTCTTTAATTTGTATTTTGTTCAGATTATAATACTTCTGTTTAAAGATGCGCCTAAAAGACTGATGCAAAGCTACAGGCTGTAGCGATAATTCATGTAGATACAAAGCGTTTACCTACAGGTTATTGTAACCTCACATAAAGTTTGTAATACCTGTGGAATATCCATCCAAATATTCCTTTGCTTTAGAAATTGAAAGATTCAAAGTTCTAATTTTAAATATGTCTTAAAGCAGGTGAATTTAAACGCGAGAATAATTTTATTATTCTCGCGTTTAAATTTATTTATATTAAAGTAACTGCTTAAAGAGCAGGAGTGTTTAAGAGGCAGGTATAGGATTAATCCCAAATAGTTTGACACATCATTAGAACAACCGAGGTAATTATCAGAAGTATTAATTAATACTTAAAATTTACTAGTGTGGGTTTGTTTGGTATTACTTACAAGTCTTTCATTCAGGTTTTTTAGAATCCTGATGCAGAATTGAGCTAAAGCCATAGTATAATCACCTCCAAATAGTTTTTGTATAAAAGTTACTTCTGTATTACAGTGTAATTGTTGTTTGTACAGAGTTCAATCCCCGGTTGAAGAGAGTTTTAACCTTAACTTGACACTCCTATAGCCTACGCTTAAGTATGGTGGTAAGCAATGATTTTTTTCCAATCTTATAACAAAGTTTTACTTTCTGATTTCATGTTCAGTTTTATTCAATAAATTATTCCTGATTGAAAATCAACTTGGTAACTGATATGGATTCTCAAAAAATAAAAATTTTATTAGTTGATGATAAGCTAGAAAATTTACATTTTTTATCAGACATCTTTCAACACCAAGATTATCAGGTGCAAAGTGCCATTTCTGGGCAATTGGCAATCAATACAGCGCTTGCGTCTTTGCCTGATTTGATTTTGCTAAATGTTCTTATGTCAGAGACGGATGGTTATGAAGTTTGTCGAAATTTAAAAGTTAACTATAAAACTCAAGAGATTCCGATAATTTGCTTTGGAAGTTTAGATGAATTATCAGAAAAAATTAACATCTTTGATTTAAGTATTGACTATATTACTCAACCATTCCAAACTAAAGAAATTTTATTACGCGTACAAAATCAACTCACTATCCAAAGGCTGAAAAAACAGTTAAAAGAACAAAATGCCCAACTGCAACAAGAGATTCAAGAACGTCAACGAATTGCTGTTGAGTTAAATATTCGCAACAAACAAATAGAAGAGATTTTTAAAGAAATTTCCTTTAGCACTGACAAAGCTTTTTGTAAAGAAGTTTACCAAAGCAAACGCCTTTTAGTCGAAACCGCCTTAAAAAAGAGTGAAAGTCAATATCGCCACCTAGTAGAGACATCCCAGGATATGATCTGGTCGGTGGATATTGATGGACTAATTACCTTCGTCAACCCGGCAGTCAAGCAGATTTATGGCTACGAACCCCAAGAAATGATGGGGCGTGCCTTGACTGATTTTATCTCGCCTACACAAGTTACTCAAGATAAAGCAGTCTTTGAGGGTGTTTTTCAGGGAAAGCCGATCTTTCAGCATGAAACTACCTGTCTAGCTAAAGATGGTACTTTACTTTATCTAATGTTTAATGCGATCGCCTTACGCAATGAAGAAGGTTTAGTTATAGGCATGACAGGCACGGCTAGTAATATTACACAGCGTCGAGGAGCAGAAAAATTACTCCAAGAAAGCGCGATTAAGCTCCGCAATCATAACCTAGTACTAACCCAACTGGCACAAAATCAGACGCTTTATCAGGGTAACTTGAAAGCAGCTTTGAGTAAAATTACAGAAACATCTGTCAAAAATCTTGGGGTAGAACGAACCAGCGTCTGGCTGTATGACGAAACAGGCAGGAAAATCCAGTGTTTTGACCTATTTGAGGCCAGCCGCAATCAACATAGCGAAGGACTTTCCTTGCTAGTGGCAGACTATCCAACCTATTTTGCAGCTTTGCAGCAAGACCAGCCAATCGCCGCAGATGATGCCCATAACGATCCTAGAACTAAAGAATTTTCTGCATCTTACTCAAGATTAAACATCACCTCTATACTCGATACACCCATTAGGTTAGAGGGAAAAACCGTGGGAGTTTTATGTATGGAGGCAGTGGGAGTTACTCATCATTGGACGCTAGAAGACCAAAATTTCGCTCGTTCTCTGGGCAATTTAGTATCCTTGGTATTAGAGGCAAAAGAACGCCAACGCGCAGAAGCAGCGCGACGGGCTTCTGAAGAAAAGTTAGCATCAGCTTTTCGATCATCTCCTGATCCAATTGCCTTAATTACTGTTCCCAACAAACGCTATATCGAAGTTAACGACAGCTTTTGTCGGTTTTTTGGTTATTCTCGTTCTCAGGTGATTAATCACACCGATGATGAATTGAATATTTGGGTGAATCCAGAAGAATATAATTTTCTCACCCAGATTTTGCAACAAACAAAAGCCATCCGCAACTATGAGATTGAGGTCTGCACTTCAACAGGAGAAATCAGAACAACACTGTTTAGTGCGGAAATGATTGATATTGATGGGCAATATTACGTACTAGGCACAGCGAAAGATATTACTGAACGCAAGCAAGCAGAAAATGAAAGCCGTTTGCTATTGTTGACAACCCAAGCTATTACTCGTGCTAGTGATGTCAACACTGCTTTAGCACTAGTTTTGCGCTTGATTTGTCACACCATTGGCTGGGATTTTGGTGAAGCATGGATACCTAACGAAGATAGTACTTTAGAACATAGTCTAGGTTTCTATGGTGAGGAAAGCGGTTTAGCAGAATTCTCCCGCCAAAGCCAAACTGTGAAATTTGCTCTGGGAGTGGGGCTACCAGGAAGAGTTTGGCAAAACCAGGAAGCAGAGTGGATAGAAGATGTTTCTAAAGTTTCACAACCAGTTTTTTTGCGATCGCAACAAGCTGCCAAAGTAGGATTAAAAGCCGGTTTTGGTGTTCCCATTCTGGCTGGAAAACAAGTATTAGCTGTTTTAATATTTTTTAAACGTACCTCAGTATTGATAGATAAACGTTTGCTCTTGCTAGTCAGTGCTGTTGCTGCTCAATTAGGTGGTTTGATTGAGCGCAAAACCCTAGAACAAGAACTAGCACTTAGAGAAGCTCACCTCAATGCCTTTTTTAGCAACGCTCCTGTGGGCATGAACATTGTAGATAACCAACTGCGGTTTGTGCAAATCAACCAACTGCTGGCGGAAATTAATGGACTACCCCAGCAAGATCATATTGGCAAGACTATCCATGAAGTCTTACCCCACATCGCGCCCTTAGTGGAACCAATTTATCAACAGGTTCTGTTGACCGGTCAACCCATTCTCAACCAAGAATTAAGCGGCGCATCAATTAAACAACCAGATATTATTCGCCACTTCTTAGCTTCTTATTTTCCGATTCCTGGTGAAGACGATTGCCCCTCTGGTATAGGCACTGTTTTAGTAGAAATTAGCGAACTGCAAACAGCGCTACGCGATCGCAAACATGTCGAACAAGAATTGCGTTTAGCTAACGAACGCCTCCAATATCTGCTCACTTCTAGCCCTGTAGTCATTTATAGCAGCAAAAAAACCTCAGGAGATTTTAGCACTACCTTTATTAGTAAGAACGTTAAGATAATGGTTGGCTACGAAGCGCAAGAATTTATCGAAAATCCCAGTTTCTGGCTTCATCGCGTCCATCCAGAAGATGTTGAACTGATATCGGAGAAATTTTCCCAGCTTGTTGAACGGGAGTACAGCTCCTACGAATACCGTTGGTTACACGCTGACGGAACTTATCACTGGTTTTACGAAAAGATGAGGTTAATCCGTGACGAAGCTGGTAACGCTATAGAATGCGTTGGTTATTGGGCAGATATCAACGATCGCAAATTAGCAGAATTAGCTTTACAGTCGGGTCAGCAGCGATATCAACTTCTAGCGGAAGCCTCACCAGTTTGTATATTTAACGCAGATATAGATGGCAATATCTTATATTTTAATCAACGCTGGAGTGAAATTACTGGATACAGTTTAGAAGAGTCTCTGGGAACAGGTTGGACAAATGCCGTACATCCAGACGACCTTGAGCAGCTATTGTTGGCATGGAATCAAGCAACCATTAACAAGGTAATGTATAAATATGAGCATCGATTCTTGCGTAATGATAGTACGGTTGTCTGGGTAATTTGTCAGGCTTTGCCAGAATTTGGAGATGATGGAGAAATTAAAGGTTACATCGGCACAATTACAGATATAACCGAGATAAAATTGGCAGAAGAAGCCTTGCGCGAGAGTGCAGAAAGAGAAAGAGCGATCGCCCAAGTGATTCAAAGGATGCGCCAAACACTGGATTTAGAGACTATATTTGCTGATACAACCCAAGAATTACGGCAAGTACTCAACTGCGATCGGGTTGTTGTCTACCGTTTAAATCCCCAATTGAGTGGCGAATTTGTCTCTGAGTCTGTAGGTAATGGTTGGATTTCTCTGATAGAAGAACACAACAATGACCCTTATCTCACAGAAGGTATTTTACAAGATGGTCGTTGCCTAGCAAAAATTTTGGATAGCCTGGATAATCAGGTGCAAGATGCTGATGTGCAAGCAACTCAAGGCGGCATCTACACACAAGATGCAAGTTTTCGCTGCGTCTGTGACATTTACAACGCTGGGTTTCATTCTTCTTATATCAAACTCTTAGAGCGCTTTCAGGCTAAAGCCTACATTATTGTCCCCATTTTATATGGTAGTCAGCTTTGGGGATTACTAGCGAGTTATCAAAATTCTGATCCTCGCCAATGGAAACCAGGAGAAATCAACATCGTAGTTCAAATTGGTAATCAATTGAGTGTTGCTTTACAGCAGGCACAATTGCTGGCGCAAACTCAAAGGCAGTCACAAGCATTGCAAGAAGCTGTGATTACTGCTGACGCTGCCAATTGCGCCAAAAGCGAATTCCTCGCTAACATGAGCCACGAACTGCGGACTCCGCTCAACGCTATCCTTGGTTTTACCCAAGTCATGAGCCACGATCATGCTTTATCTACTGAACATCAGCAAAACCTAGCAATCATCAATCGTGCTGGCGAACATCTCCTCAACTTAATCAACGACATTTTGGAAATGTCTAAAATAGAAGCTGGCAGAATAACATTAAATGTCAATAGTTTTGACCTAATTCGTCTCTTGGAAAGCCTCAAAGAGATGTTGCGCTTCCGTGCCACCTCCAAAGGATTAGAATTGGTCTTTGAATATACATCTTACCTCCCCCAGTACATCCAAGCTGACGAAAGTAAACTGCGTCAAGTGTTGCTTAACCTCTTGGGAAATGCCATCAAATTTACCGATACTGGGAGAGTGATGCTCCGGGTGGGGATGGGGAATGGGGGCTTGGGAGTAGGGAGGCAGGGGGAGCAGAGGGAGCAAAATCTTCCTCATCTTTTCTTCGAGGTAGAAGACACCGGTCGTGGTATTGCCCCACAAGAAATTGACTTATTGTTTGAAGCTTTTGGGCAAACTGAAACCGGAAGGAAATCGCAACAGGGGACAGGACTAGGTTTAGCAATTAGCCGCAAATACGTGCAACTTATGGGGGGAGATATTAGTGTTACCAGCACTGTTGGCGAGGGAAGTAAATTTACCTTTGATATTCAAATTAGTCTAGCCGTAGCCAGTGAAATACAGATAAAGCAAATCAGACACCAAGTTATTAGTTTAGCGCCCGCTCAAAGCGAATACCGGATCTTGGTGGTTGATGACTCCACAGACAGCCGTTTAGTGCTAATGAAAATTCTGACATCTATCGGTTTTACAGTCCAGGAAGCGGCAAATGGCACTGAAGCGATCGCAGTTTGGCAGACATGGCAACCACACTTAATCTTAATGGATATGCGGATGCCGATTATGGACGGCTACGAAGCCACAAAAATTATTAAAGCTAGAGAAGAAACTGCAATCCTAAATCGTAAGACAATTATCATCGCCTTAACCGCTAACGCCTTTGAGGAACAGCGAGAAGCAATGATCAAAGCGGGTTGTGATGATTATATTAACAAGCCTTTCCGCGAGGAAGAATTACTAGAAAAATTGAGCCAATATTTACAAGTTCAATATATTTATCAAGAAGAAAGCTATCAGATAGGAGATGTCAGACAACAGGAAACAGAATCAATCTTGAAGCTTGCAGATTTAGTTCCTCTATTGTCTGAAATGTCGCCTGAATGGGTGAAACAGGTGTATACTGCGGCAGCCCAATGTAGTGATGACTTAATTTTAGAATTGATTGAGCAAATTCCTTCAGAAAATGTAATATTAGGGAATTTTATTAATAATTTAGCTTATGATTTTCAGTTTGAGAAAATCATGGAATTAATGAATATTCCAAAAGTATTATAGCCCACATTCCGCACCTTAACTTTATATTCAGACAGCATTTTCTCATTGCTCAGTTCTTTATCTGACAAAACATTTGTAGTAATTATAAATCTTCCTGCACTTAATATTTCTTGGTCAAGAATATCTTTATTTTCACTAACAGTTGCTGAAATTTGATAGTATTTTGATTGATTCTCTTCTTTGATATTGGGAATTTTTTCGAGAGTTTCAATAGTTTCTACCTGATGATATTTAAATCCTTTACTTATTTTGGTTAATTCTTTTCTAGCGTCAGCAACACAGGCAAATTTTTCTTGTGCTAGTTTTTTTAACTTAGCTTGAGTATTTATCAAAGCTTTTTCTATTTTCTTTGATAATTCCTCTAAGTCAGATTTTTTTCTATCTTGACTTTGTACAACTAACCATCTTTGTTCTATATCTCCATAATTTATTTTCTTTTGAGCGTATGAATATCCTGTCTTTTCACTTTTTACAAATTCCGATTCTGCTAAACTCCTGACTAAACTTTTTGCTAATTTTATCGTCAATGGTACTCGTGTCAACCATTTGATACTCGACATTAACTTAATATTTGATTCTGTATATAATGCGCTATCTGCTACTATGAGACTATCAACTTGTATTCTTTTTTGATACTCGACTGCAATTTCTCCAAACCTTTTAGAATCAACTTCATTTCCTGAGACTGATTTGATATATATTGGTATATCTCCATCTCCTGAACATACTAGTTCTGTAATAAATTGTTTTAAGTCTGGACGATGATCACGGGAATAACCGTAGGTTAATTTTATCGCTTGAGGTGATTTCCCTTCTTCACTTTCTTTCTCTAAATAATCTGATTGCTTTTGATTATTAAATATTACTGACGGTAAACTATATTTATATTCTCCATCTACATGAAATGATGTTGAATCCAAGTGTGATGATGAAAGTGATATCTGATATCTTTGTACAGCATTTAAACTAATTGCTAAAAATACTGTATCTAGTCCTTTTATAAATAATTTATCTAGAATTCTCCCCAGCTTATCATCATTGAGGTATTCTGGCTTTACTCCTGTACCAATTAAGTGTTCACAGGCGATTAATTCAAAGAACTTTGGGAACATATATAAAGGCTGTGACATCATACTTAAGCCGTTTAAAATCATTGCCTTTACTACCTGACCCGCACTGACTTTTTCTCCTAACTCTGAAGAGAGTAAATTATTAATTATTTCTACAATCCCAATTAAATCTACTATTCCTGCTACTATCCCTAAATGATCAATCTTCTTTAATTCTAGGTCTTTAGCACTAAACATGGCAATAGAAACTCCACAAAAGTATCTGTTGAAATTTTCTCCTGATTATGTTGATTCAAAATGTTTTTTTATCTTTTTATAGTCATTGAGGATAAAGCTTTCAATGATTTTGAACCAATTTTGACATCAAAATAACCTAAGAACTCAAATTTTGTACTTAGTCGTAAATATTCAACTGTATATCTAAGCTAATCATAATAATTCCTATTTAGCTCTAATAGATTCTAGTCAATTCTTTCAATCATTAGTTCTTATGTACTAAATATATCCGTTTCCTTGGGGTGTGACAGTTGTAGGTGCGGAATGTGGGATAAGTTGTAGTTGTGGGTTTTGCAAGAGTGCGCGGTGAAAAAAGTACAAACTGCGAAAAACCATCTCTACGGAAATACGATCTATTGGCTGTTGTAAAGCTACAGCAACATCAGCGCATAAATCATTGAGAACAGCATAGAAAATCCAAGTAGCGTACAACTGCATTTGTACACCGTTAACGCCGCCGACCCAAAGATAAGATAAACCCAGTAAGCGTTTAGTCAATAAAAATGCATCTTCGATTTTCCAACGACGGCGATATAAATCACAAACTTGCTGCGCTGAAAGTTGTTCTGGGTCAAGAACATTAGTCAAGTAATGTTATCCCAAACCGAATAGTTTTGCGATCGCAGGCAATAATTTATTACCCGCTTCCACCAGAGAAGCAACAGCAGGTAAGCCTGTAAATATCCCTTTCAACTATCCCTTTCAACATAGTGATTGCTGTTTTTGCCGTCTTCTGCTTGGTGGATTCTTGAGGATTTTTACCCGCTGCTGCCAAAGTGTTCACCTGTTCTAGCGCTTCGGCTTTGTCTTCTTCTGACAAATATGTGGATTGGATGATTGCATCTTGCAACTGCGACAATAATTCTTTGATTCCTGGTTTCTCGGCATCGGTTGCATCAGGTAACTGATTGAGGGCAATACTCACGTTACCGCTGATGGTTCCCAGATTAGCAAGAGAACCACCGCCAGCGATACCGCTAACATTACTACTACCTTCAATATTAATGCCGCTGATATCTGACATATTTGTATCTCCTTGAGTATAAAATTTCGGCTGCTTGAGAGCAGTATCTACCATATTTTCTAAACTAATAATGCGCTTATCTTTTTCTACCAGTAATAATTGCTGACTCTGCGATAAAGCTTTGAGTTGATTATAATCATCAAAATATTCTGCACTCAGTTGAGATTTATCGCTACCTGCTGCGGTTTTGGCTCTGAGCAAGATTTTATCATCGCCGCGCTTCTCCATTGCTACGATTTCTAACTCGGCTTCGGGATGGTTTTCGGCAAGGTTTTTGAAGGCTATGGCAACAGCGCGGGGGTCAACGCCTTGATTATGATAAAGGTCGAGGGTATCAAAAATTGGCTTGATAAAGTCAGCAAAATCCCCATCCTTAAAAAAATCTCCCTCATTATCAGGTTTGCGTAGGGGATTGGGGTATTCTTTTGTGTGTAAGCGCATGAAGACATATTCACACCTCACCCCACGCAATTTAGTTGTATTTGTAATGCCCCAATCTTCAATGAAGGCTCCGGTGAGAGTTGCACCTGTTAAGTCTGTGCCGTCTAGTTGGGTTTGCTTCAGCTTTGCTCTTGACAAATCGGCATCTTGCAAATTAGCTTCACTGAGATCAGTACTAATAAAACTGGCATCTGCTAGGTTTGCTTTTTGTAAGTTGACACCTCGCAGTGATAGACCATTAAAGTTTTTGTCTTGTCCTTGTCCTGTAATTACTAGTTTGCGTACTTGTGGTTTTTCAAGATAAGTTGCACCAACACGAGCGCGATCAAGCTTTTTAGCTTGGAACAAACAAGTATTAGTTAGATTAGCGGCTTCAAAATTAGTGTTTTTCAACGTCGCCGCAGTGAAATTAGCATCTGTTAAATCAGCTTTGCAAAAAGTTGTACCACCCGTGTTAGTGACAGCAGTCTTTAAACACTCGTCAGCTATTGCTATAGAAAAAGGCATAATACCAGCTTCAACCCTAGCTCTAGCTGTAGATATAATTGCGCCTTTAGAGCCAACTACAGCTAAGTATATAAACCCGAAAAATGCTAAAACAACTGGCACACCACCAGCTAAAACAACATCAAATATAGATAAAGAGCCAGTTACAACTGCTGAGATAATCAAAGCTAAAACTAAAGCTATAGTCCCAGCTATAGCTAAAACCAGATTTGCAGTCAAAGCAACAGCCAAGTCGTTATACCTAGAAGCAACTATAGCTACGCTGATAACTACCAGTACAGCTATTAGTAAAGCCACAATTACAGATTTTGATAGTGCGGATAAAACCAATAAGGCTGTTACTAACGCTGCACCAATTGCCCAACCGCGTTGCAGTCCAGCTTTGGCATGGCTGAAGTTTGCCCCTGTCAGGTTGGCGTTGGTGAAGTTTGCCCCTCGGATGTCGGCATAGCTAAAGTTTGCACCCACAAGGTCTTTTCTACCTTTGAAGTTGCGTCCTCGGAGATTTTGACCGGAGTTGTCTAAAGCCATGTTTCACTTTACAGAGGTGAGCAAATTTTACTACACGCTTACCCCTGTAAATTCAGGAATGGTTAGATAGATTTGTTAGTTGAGCCTCAGAAGGTCAAAGTCGAGCCTCAAAAGGTCAACATTGAGATTCAAAGGCTGATTTTTGCACTTTTATATTAATAGTGACTTAACTCAGAACTTGCATCAGTCCCAAGAACCGCCTCAGAATGAATTTTGAGACTACTAGCTAAAGTCTTCTAAAGAAGACTGAATAAAGATTGGAGTCCACTTGAGTGGACTTGCGCTATTAGTCAGAGAATTTATTCTCTGGCGGGAAAGTGGGCAGTTGCAAGATATAACTTAAATGATTTCCCGCTATTCGATGCGTGACAAGTTCAAGATAATTACGGTCTATCAAAAGTCCAAACTAGTGAACTAGCTGAAAGCCCATACCTACATGGGTGAAGTGAGCATCTTCCCTGAGGACATTTGTAATGCCAAATTCTTGCATGACAACCATTGAGGTCAGATCAGTGTAAGAAATTAGAAGCTTATCGATAAACTTAGAACGGAGTTCCTTAGTTAAGCAAAAGCGTTCTTCAGTAATGCGAATTAAATAAAAGTTATCGGCTGAGAAGGCCGATAACAGCACTTTCATGGATTGGTCTGCGAGAGGTGCTGGGAGTCGTCGAAAAAAGAAAGTAATCGTCTCGTCAAGGACATAATCTGTTGTATAAATTTGCCCATTTTCAGCAATCGCACGTTGGTAAGCTTCTGTGGCTTCTTGATGATAGCGTTCACTTCTGTCATGCAGCGTGAGCCAGCCCCATGTATCAATAAAAAGCTTAGTCGCCATAGAGTTCTTCGTCTAAATTAGCAGCCAGGGAGCCGTGAGAGACTACACAAATGAAGCCTGCAAGGGGATCGCTACTTTGGGTGGGTGGGTTAGATGTTGGTGATTTCAGAGTACCTGCAAGTTTTTGAACATACTGTAAAACGTCTTTTAGTTGCTGCTCTGGCAGTTGTTCAATTGCGTCAAAGATAGCTTGTTTAGTTGTCATGGCAATAGCTCAATGTCGCTAGGATTTTAACTGTCATTTGATGATATACCAAATACCATTATTGCTTTGACGTAAAATCTGGTATCTTTGCTCAACAAATTCCAGCATTTTAGGGGAATTTTTTTTGATTATAGCCTGGGGAACATAATCAATAAAAATATAAGGAGGCTTTGATAAATCTAACTGTTCTATAAGTGTTGACCATTGCTCAGGTAAAAAATATTCAAGTGCCCAACCACGTAGTATTGTTGCTTGACTCCGACCAGAAAAATAGTAAATCGATGGATCACCAGCTACATAAATCTCACCAGCAAGACTTCCTGGCTGAGATATCAAATTAGCCTCTGAGTGAAGGGATGGATATTTTTTTCTAAAAACAGTTTGATATTGCGATCGTGTATCTTCAGTTAAAGCAAAGTTATTATTAACCAGAACTACACTCTTTTTTATAATAGTGGATGATAAAGGTAAGAACAATAAAAATATGAGCAAAATTGTTGGGACTGGGGAACTCAATTCTTTTAAATAGCCCCATAATACATCTAATCCTTTAGTGGCTAAAATACCTATGGGTACAAACAATAATAAAAAATGGTATTCCCACAATGCCTTGTATTGTAGAGCAATAACACTTAAACCAAAAACGCACCAAACAACAAGTAACAAAGTCAATATATTCTTAGACTTACGCAAAGAAGTATCTACTGCAATAATAGCTATTAAAACTAAAGGATAAAAACTCTGTAAAAACCATTTGATTCCCGAAATAAAATCACTTTGAGTCAATGCAGAATTAGCAATGATCAGAGGTGGATATATAAAAAATGTCTGGTATACTATTGAAAAACTATTCAACCAGACAAAGTAGCTGGCAACGGCTAAAAGAGGAAAGATAGTTCCTATAAAAATTGGCAAACAAATCTCAATAAATATTTTTTGAATACTCTGTCGTTTTATTAATACGGAATACATTAATATAGTTAGCCAAAACGAAAGCAAGATCAGCAAAAATATTAATTTAAATAAAATGACAATTCCACCAATAAAACCTGACATCAAAAGTGGGATAAATCTTTGCTTCCCTTCGTTTTTAAAAGATTGAAAAGTTAGCCAAATACAAAGGAACAAAGGAAAACCAACCAGCGCTTCCACTTGAGTAAGATGCCAAGCGCCTGAAACAACGTAGTAAACGCCAACAGTTAACAAAGGTACTAGACTTGCAATTATCTGATGCCGAAAATAGCTTTTTAGAGTCAGCAGCAATATTATCGCAAAAAATACCATGTAAATAAGTTCAAAGGCATGGATGCCAATCTCATCAAAACCAAACAAAGTTCCCGCCAAATAATAAAAGCAGAAAATCCCTGGTTGCTTAATATCCCAAAAATCACGATATAATACTTTTCCTTGTTGCATTTCCCAAGCACCTAGCCTAAAAAATGCTTGATCTCCATCAAATGGAAAAGGTAAATGTAACAGACCAATCATGATAATAATAATCACAACTAGAAAGTCAATTTTATTTAATTTAGCAATACGAACCATGACACTTTAAATTTAAATTTAAGCCATTATCCCGCACTAGTAAATATCCTAACGAGATAACAGTAAGTATGTAGCTTCTGTGTCAATAATAATGTTTAGATAATGTTTATAAACTGTAAAGAAACTGTAAGATTGAATGGCTATAAGCCTCTTGATACTTAACTTTAATCTTAACTTTGCTAGGTTCTGCCACACTTTTTAGAGTTTGCAAATGTTTGTAGTGTAAGCAAATCTCTATATTCATATATTGCTTTACTAAATAAGTAGGTATCAAAAAAGTAAACTATGTAAAGATAAATAAGGGCTTCCTGTTAAAAAAATATCCCGTCGTAGGGGCGCAAGGCCTTCATACGTGTCAAATTAACGTGAGTTCGATGAACCTCTCCCTCCCAGCCTCCCTCTCCGAAACGGAAAG
>NZ_JAYGHD010000359.1:0-19439 GCF_034932245.1 Nostoc sp. UHCC 0251 | reverse complement strand
TACTTGGTAATGTCTGTGTTTTTCTCGCCTCAATTACTACTAGCTAGGCAGTTACTATTAGTTTAATAATTAATGACCAATACCAATGCCCCATGCCCAATGCCCCATGCCCAATGCCTAATAACCAATATCATGAAATCCTTTGACAAAATCCATAATCATATTTAACGAAGGCAATATATACTTTGTTGCTTCACTGGATATATCATCATAAGATGAAGCATTAAGAGCAGATCGATTAATAAATCTTTTTCCAAACTGGGGATTGTCATGGGCAATCAAAGTTTGGGCACTGGAATTCGTTAAAATTATTTGGGTTGGTGCTTTACAAAAATTTAACTTTGCAGCTACTTCGATATTTTTTTTCATCTGTTTAATTGTTGTAGCCTGATGCATCGCTTGCTCCACAAGAGTATTTAATTCTTTCACAATCTGGGGTGATTTAAGCGATTTTAAATTTTGGTTTGCAACAACTTCATTGTTAATCATTTCCAGAATGGTGAAAATATTCTTTTGGGTAGATACTGCATCGAGAAAGGGAAGAATCACAATGTAAGCAGTGGAAAATAACGCTTTGTCGCTATCTACATGAAATGTGAAAACAGTACGGCGACGCCCACTTTCCATGCTTGGGGGTTGTTTCAACCCCCGGTATTCCTGAGCAATTTGATAGTAAGCGCCAGCAAGAGCAAAATTGGCTTCGTGTTCTATGGCTGCATCAATAATAATTCGGATTGTTGGCGGTGTTTCGTTAAAAAAATCTCGTGAGTCTTCGGAATGGAAGTTTTGGATAATGGAGCGATCGCCATTTGGGCTAAGATCAACCCATTCACAAATCATGCCTTCGGTTTTTAAGCCAAATCTGGAAGCCGCATAAACCTTTGCCCCAGTCAATGTTGCTCCTGTTAAGTCAGCACCAATCCATTCCGCCCTAATTAATTTTGCCTGAGTTAAATCAGCGTGGATTAAAATTGTATTTGTTAAATTGGCATTGCTTAAATCTGCGCCAATTAAATTAGCTCCGCTCAATTTTGCACCACTTAAATCTGCCCACCGGAGATTTGCGCCGCTCAAATCTGCCCATCGCAGGTTCGCCCCGCTCAAATCTGCTCCACTCAAGTTAGCATGGCTGAGATTTGCTTGTCTGAGTTCGGCATCTCGCAAATTTGCACCACTAAGATCAGAACGACTGAGGTCACTGGCATTTAAATTAGCCATCTCTAAGTTGGCTCCTGTCAAGGAACAACCTCTCAAGACAGCCTCACTCAAGTTAGCTTGACGGAGATTCGCTTGGCGGAGCGTCGCCTCCCGCAGATCGGCGCTGGTGAGGTCAGCTTCCGACAAATCGGCGCGACTGAGGTCAGCACGAATTAACTCGGTGCGGATCAATGAGGCTCCTCTAAGTTGAGCGCGACTCAGATCGGCTCGAATCAAATTAGCGACGTTAAGACTGGCGTTATTTAAGATGGCGCTACATAGATTCACACCACTTAGCCTTGCTATATTCAACTTGGCATTGCTCAAGTTAGCTGCGCTCAGATTCGCGCCGCTCAGGTTGGCTATACTCAAATTAGCATTGCTAAGATTCACGCCATTGAGTTTGGCCCCACTCAGGTTAGCTTCCGTAAGGTCAATACCATTAAAGTTTAAGACTCCTGCTGCGTATTGTTCCAGTAATTCCTCTACAGTCATCGATGCTACCCCTTGGATGCCAACTTTAATAGTTGGTAAAGTCATAAAAACGGAATGTCAAAATTAAAAATGAATATTGGGATTTTAGGACTAGGACTGATAGGCGGATCTTTGGGTTTTGATTTGCGATCGCAAGGACATCATATCTTAGGAGTTAGTCGCCGTGAATCCACTTGTCAAAAGGCAGTTGCCCTTGGCAGTGTTGATCAAGCATCAGTTAATCTCAGCCTATTGGCAGCCGCAGAGGTTGTATTTATTTGTACACCTCTAGCGCTTATTGTGCCCCAATTTGAGGAAATGATCGCTCATTTGTCTGCCGCTACCGTTATAACTGATGTGGGTTCGGCGAAAGCACAGATAGTTAAAGCGATTTCTCCCCTTTGGGATAATTTTATCGGCGGTCATCCAATGGCAGGAAGGACAGATAGTGGGATAGAAGCTGCACAGCGAAATTTATTTGTGGATAAACCTTATGTATTAACACCGATAAATACAACGCCAACTAGTGCAATTACGGTTGTCGAGGAAATTGTGCGATCGCTTGGGGCTAATATTTACTATTGTCAACCAGAGCAACATGACCGCGCTGTGAGTTGGATTTCTCATTTACCTGTTATGGTCAGTTCCTCGTTGATTGCTGCTTGTTTGAGTGAAACTGACCCCGATGTTTTGGAATTAGCTCAAAAGTTAGCTAGTTCAGGCTTTCGGGATACCAGTCGTGTGGGTGGTGGGAATCCAGAGTTGGGTGTGATGATGGCACGATATAATCGTCCGGCATTGCTGCGATCGCTGCAACAGTATCGTCTCAATCTCGATGAGTTGACTAACTTAATTGAGCAAGAAAATTGGGCAGTTTTAGAACAAAAGTTGACATCAACAGGAAAGTCCCGACCTGATTTTGTTGATTAGTTTTAGGGTGCGTTACTTTCTTGATAACGCACCCATTTCAACATTTGGTAAATTAGTTGCTTATTGGTTATGAATGCTTTTTGAGCTAGTCGATCAATTTGGGTAGCCGCTTTCTTGTCAAATCAACAAATATAGCCACTTAAATAAGTGTAACAGTAAATTTTTTACAAAATGCTACTTAACAGTTTTATAGTCACCAAACCGATGTAATATACAGATAAATTTACAAAATTCAACAATGGTAGAACGCCCAATCAAGAAATCGGAACGTCAGTCCCAAGGAAGCACTGACAACAATTCCGAAAATAAGGATTCTATACCTCCTATTGAATCCAACCCCAAAAGCGCAAAACCGAGCCGTAATCGCTCGTCTGACAAAGGGAAAAAAGCATCCTATGGAGAAGAAAACAGGCAGCAGGGGAATCCTGCCCTAGCACGCGGCCCAAAACCCGTTAAACCTCCAGTCAAAGTCAATACAGAAGAACTTGAAACCGAATCGGAACCTATATCTGAGGAGTCTCAAGACTAATATTACAGTGGTACGTGTGATGTGGGAGGCTATAAGCGTATAAGCGTATGAAGACTAAAATTTCTGTTTTTAAGGCAGCTATCATATCCCACATCACCATTGGGTTATGTTTTTGTTTAATGCTTTTACATTCAACTTTACCATTGGTGGATAATGGATAAAGTCAATCAATTTCTGTAACTAGCCATTGCCACTCAGTGACTACAGTATTAGATATGTTGAGAACCAATTGCTGTCCACTAGAGAGTGGTACATAGAGTTTGAGTGCATCAGTTGTTGGCAATTTAGGCAAGATATCAGTTAAGTTATATTCGCCCACATTAGGGACGGGTGCATTTAGAACGTATGCATCCGATGCATTCAGCAATTTTCCTGTTGCTGTTTCAATTAACAATGGTTGGGGATGAGCAAGTTCAACGACACCCGGAAAAGCAACCAAGCGCAACCGTAAATCTTTTACCGAACTGTTGTAATTTTGTTTGAACAGTAGCACTTGCCAAGCATATCCGTTTTCATCTTTGATAGATACTTGTGAGTGGTAGCGTAAAACACCAGGAGAATCATGGTGTTGACGCAGCAGTGCTTGTGCTGGCTGCACACTCCATCCACATCCGGTTAATACTAGAAACACAACTAGCGTACAACGCCAAAAATATTGTTGGAATTTTCGCTTCATGTGACACATTTAACACCCGAAAGAGTTTGGCAAAAACTAAATAACTCTTCAACTTAAACTCTCTGCTTTTTCTGTGTCCTTTGCGCCTCTGCGGTTTGTTCTCATACATGCTTAACTTCTATAGCAATCTGATTTGATTTCTGAATCACTCGTAGAGGTAAGGGACTCTTTATTGGGAACACTGTAAACTAAGCATTTGTTTTGGGAAGCACAGTTAGTTTCCATAATTTATCCCCAAACTATAACCCCACCATTATCCAGATATCCCCCCGCAGTTGTTTAATTCGTTCCAAATACTTACATAGAATCTAAAAGATTTCATAATGCGACACCTCATAGACTCCACCCCTACAATCACGGGCACACGCGATTGTAGGGTTTTTTATATGTCTCTAATGGATTGGATGTTTTGCCCGGTATCACTCCACATAATCTAATTTTTGTAAGCTACTCACCATCATTTAACCTACATTCTGCACCTTCTGGTTGCTTCTAAGTAGGCAACGTGACCTCAGAAACAGCACGACTATTATCACTTGCTTAACGATAAGCAGTCTTTTCTAGAATTGACGTAATGCATCCAACCACAATGCCATTGCATCGGCTTGTAAAAATTAGCCCACCCTGCGTTACCTATTTTCGTAATCTAAAATCGGGTTTCATACTGAACTTGGAATAGATTTTCATCCCCTAAATTAGTTGAGCCTCGCATCAAAATTTCATCATTGAGTCGATAAAGCACGTTATAACGGAAAGACTCATCGCTAGAAAGAGGGCGTGATAAAGAAGCAGAGAAATTTCTATTGATGTTAAACACACCTTCTGCTGATAAATTCAGAACTGAAGCTGTCGTTGTTTCATTACTAGTGATAGGGGTGGGAAATATCCGAAATTCGCTGAAACCAATAGCCTGTCCGATCGCAGTAATAGTTCCTTGCAAACCACCTAAAATGGTAGAACTAGCAAAATTAGTCAGCCCTTGTCCTGCATCTGCTTGACCGAAAGAACCAAGAATCGAGCCACCCAGTAAAGCAACTATTTCTCCCCGGCTACGGTTAGGTTCACTCGTCAGTTCCAGATTTTCGCCCAATTCACTAGCTGGCCCATCCACTCTTGCTTGAACACGAACTGTACGTAAAGTCCCAAAGTTGCTAGCAGAAACATCGCTGATTTCAGCAGACAATGGTGATTCCAAAATTCGATTATTCGTTGCCGATGCTTCAGGTACAATTGCGAGCAGTCGGACATCCAAAGTAGGGTCTAATCCTTGACTTGGAGTAAACCGCGCAGTGTGTTCATAGCCCCGTTCCAAGGCGAACTCAGTGGAAAATAAACTTACTCGTCCTCCTGTCAAACGAATGACTCCTTCAGGAAGTGGTTTGGCTAATGTGCCATTAATGGTCAAGTCGCCTTTTGCTTCAAAGCTCAATAGGGGCTGACTAAAAACGGCTGCTCCTGGTATTGAGTCGAGAAAGGATTGACTGGTAACACGAACATCGTCGTCTAGAATTAACCTTAAATCTGCAAACTCTATAGGTAAATTGGGTGGAGTTGCTGTGCTAGTGCTTGCGTCTGCTGTCGCCACCGGCTTAGTGCTTGCGTCTGCTGTAGCTACTGGGTTAGCGCTACTCTCTGCTGTCGGTGTGACGTTAGGGTTAAGCTCTTCTCTATTTAGATTTATGACGTTAGCGTTAGCCGCTGCTGTAGCTGCTGATTTTTTCTCAGCAGTAGCCGTGTTTCCAATAATCACCTGACCATCACTCAGTTCAATCTCTCCACCAATTACAGGTTTTAACGCTGTTCCGCGAAGTACAATATCGCCGCCAACACCGCCTTCATACAGTCCTGCAATTTCAAAGTTGAGTTTGTCTGCTATTGATACTGTGAGAGGATTTGCTACGGTTTGCTGAGGCTGAAGAATCGGGAGGATGCCTGATGCACTTACTTGCCCTTCATTGTAAGTGCCTTGGATACCTTGGACATTCACACTATTACCATTAAATTGCGCTGTCCCTGTGACATTCGTTAGGGGTTCAGATAAGGCTTCAGCGCTAAAAGTTGCATTATTAAGTGTGACATTGCCGTTAATAATTGGTTCGTTTAAAGTACCTTGAACATTTAAATCTACTTGTCCTTGACCGTCTACCCAAGCAACTTGATTGTTAGTAAACAGGTTTAACAGTGCCAATCCTTCATTGTTCACATTGGCGTTGATGCTGATTTGATTGCTATCCGGTTGCACTTCGGCAAAAGGTAACGGAGCAGGTACGCTACCTGTAATGGTAACTGGCTGCGTTCCTGTCACTAGTAAGCTACTGTCAAAATTCAAACGAGCATCGTTGTAGTCAAAGTTCACTTGTCCTGTTTGTACAGGTTGCTTGTTGAGAGTTGCATTCGCCAGCGCTACTTCCCCTTGAACTCTGGGGTCTTGTAAACTACCTCCCAATGTGGCATCAGCATTTACATTACCAGTGATATCTATGGGGTATTGTTCGATAAAAGGCTGTAAAAGTGATAAAGGTAAACTTGCTACATTCAAGTTGCCAGATAGTTGCTCAGTTCCTAACTGTCCTGAAAAAGCCACTAGTCCTTGATTTATCCCAACACTCAACGGCGAAAGTGTGACGATTCCATCGGCAAAATTGCCTTGAGCAACTACTTGATTAATGGAGTATTCACCCCATTGCCAATTAGCACCTTGGAAATTAAAGCCGACATTCAACCCAGATTTTAACGAGCCATTAGCTGTAATTCCTCCGCTCAAAACACCTGTTAATTCTGCAAGGGTGGGTAAAGATGCAGTTTCATTTCTCTCTTCTTGCTGTTGTTGTGCTACCAATGCGACAATTTTTGAGAAATATGCTAGCTGTGTGAGCAAATCTGCATCGGGTAAACTGACAGACTCAGTGTCAAGTACTTCTGCTCCAGCTAAATTTGGTAGCTGCAAGCCAGTACCAAAGTCTTGAAAGTCGAAGATATTAAACGTTTGTAAAAGTCTCTGGATTCTGGCTTGGTCAAAATTAGCTTGAAATTGAAATTGCGGGTCATTCCCTGGTTGCAGATTGCCACTGAGGGCAATATTGCTATCTCCAATTTGCAATTGACCATTAGATAAGCTAGCAGTACCATCGGCATAATTAATGGTGCCGCGAAATTCATCTGCTGTAATTCTTCCAATCCGAGGCTGGGCGATCGCAACATCTCCCGCAATGGCATAATTATTTAGATTGACAACTAAATCCCCCGATAGTTGTCCCGCTAGTGGTTGCAATTGATTGTTCGGTAAAAAGCCTCCAATCAGAGCGATGGGAAACTGTTGAGCGTTGATGAGCAAGTTTTCTCCCTCAATTCTACCTGTGGCAACTGCTCCATCGCGCCGAACTAAAAATGAAGTGGGACGATAATCTGCACCCAAGTTCAGCGCAATCCTATCTTGCTGCCCAGCTAATCGCAGACTTGCTCCTTGTCCCCCTTGAAAATTCACGTTTCCGGTTAAAAGCGGATCAAATGCCAAGTCACTAACTTGAAAATTCCGCAGTCGGATATTGCCAGTAGCTTGCGGAACATCTGGAGTACCTGTAACTTGTCCCTTAAAATCAAGTAACCCCGCTAGTTCTACGTCACCAGGAATTTCAAAACCAGTATTTTTTAAGTTGAAATTCTGTGCCAGTACATTTAAATTAAATCCCGCAATTTCCGGTGCGCCAGTTGGTGGAGTTTGAATTGCGATCGTACCATTAGCAGTAAATCCTGGGGTAGATGCGTTTTCAACTATAATCTGCTGCCCATTCCATCGAAATTGAGCGGTGAGTGGTTGTGTCAGCTGCGCTATCCCTTGGGGAAGGCTGATTTTTCCGGCGGCGCGAATATCCGCAAGCTGGAAAGATTCTGTTGTCCCTGCTAACTGAAGATTGCTATTGAGCCGTCCTCGCAGTTGTGGTGAGAACCGGTTGAGTTGAATTTGAGAAGTGTTGACAGCTGCTTGCCAGCGTTGTTGTGCAAGTTGACCACTAGCTGTGATTGTCCCGCCTGCTACATTCAACACAGCATTTGGAAAGACGAGATTCTCTCCTTGTTGATCAACAACAACTCGTCCGGTAGTGGGATAGGTGGCGTTAGGCGCTTGCACCCGCGCTACTGCTTGCAGATTGTTCAGAGTGCCAGAAATATTGGCATTTGCTGACACATTCCCAATGGTGATGTCAGGTGAAGAGTTGTATGCTTTTGCGATCGCATCCCCAGGTAAATTTTGTGCTTGCACATTCAGCGCCACCCTACCTTGAGGTGCAAGTTGAAGTTGACCGCTAGCTGTGACTTGCCCTCCCACCTCTGGATTTGCTTGAACGCGAGCAATATTGACATTTAAGGGTTTACCCAGAGAACCAGAAACTTTAGCGTTCGCAGATATACCACCAATATTAATCGGTGTTGAAATACCATAACCTTGAGCGATCGCATTTCCTGGTAGACCTTGAGCT
The DNA here is from genome assembly GCF_034932245.1 of Nostoc sp. UHCC 0251. NCBI lineage: Bacteria > Bacillati > Cyanobacteriota > Cyanophyceae > Nostocales > Nostocaceae > Nostoc > Nostoc sp. UHCC 0251. The sequence continues at coordinate 11,155 of NZ_JAYGHD010000359.1, read as the reverse complement.
TGAATATTTACGCCTACCTGACCTTGGGGAGCTAGTTGAATTTGTCCATTGGCTGTAATTTGCCCTCCGGTTGGTGGCGTTACTTGAACACTATTAATATCAAGGTTCAACGGCTGTTTGGCAAGCGAACCAGTAATTTGTGCTTTTGCTGAAACATTCCCAACTGCGATCGGTAGAGTCACGCCGTAGTTACGTGCCAGTATATCTCCTGATACTCCATCAAGTTGAGCATTAAATATTACGTTGTCTTTGGCTCCTATATTAGCTTGACCGCCGCCTGTAATTTGACCACCTGCTGCGGGGACTAAATTCAGATTGGAGACAGTAAGTTGAGATGCATTTTCAGATACATTTAAGCGGAAATCAGTGTTGACGGTTTTAAATTGAAGGCGGTCAACTTGAATAGGTTTTGTGTTGCTTACTTTACCGCTAACAACTGGTTGCTGAAGTGGGCCGCCTACCTGAATATTTGCTTGAACTTCGCCACTAGCTGGAACTGGCGAATTTACATTCAGCGTGTCTAAGATATTTTTCGCACTAATAGGTTTTATTTGAGCAGAGACATTAAAACCTGTTTGGGTATTAATTGTTCCATTAGCCACAATGGGAACTTTGCCAAAGTTCGTATTCAGATTTTCTAAAGCAACTGTTTGACCTTGAAATACAAATCTCCCATTGAAATTAGAAATTGGCTGAGGAATATTTGGAATTTTGGCAGTAATTTGATTAGCTGTAGCCGTTCCCGTAACAGCTATTTCTGACAGTTTGGGTGGAATTTGAACCCCTAAGTCAGCATCTATACGCCCTCCTTGCAAGGCGATTGGCAACTCAATTAATCGACTTATATCAGAGGCTTGTAAATTTTGTGCTTGCAGTTGGAGGTTAGTTTGTTGAGCTTTGAGTTGGGTTTCGCCAACAATTTTAACAGCGCCTCCCCTAGTGAGTTGACCATTGAGATCATAACCGACCCTTTGATTTTGATCTGAAAATCGGGCAATACCACCAAATTGATCTAATATTACTGAGCCTTTCGGTCTAGTTGGCGCAGCGAATGGCATCAACTCTACATCGCCATCTTGAATTTGAAGTGTCTGCAACTCAGTTTGAATAAAGCCTTGTCCCTCCCCAGCCTTAACTTGGGTTGTCACCCAACGGCCATCTTTATCCTGTTGAATGTAGACATTGGGCTGAACTAACGTAACATTTAATGCTAGTTTTCGAGTGAAGAGAAGTTCCAAGGGCGAGAACTGCACATCTAAGGCTTTTGCTACTACCTGATCTGCATCGGTAGGAGTTGCTGGTATCGATAGAGAGCTAAATCTTAGACTAGAGAGCGAAAAACGTTCAACGTTCCCAACTTTTACTGGACGCCCCAGCAATTGCTCAAGATTTTGCTGTACTAATGGCGCTAATTCCTTATATATATAACTTCTAGCCCACCAAGCACCGACTGCAATTCCAACCAGCAAAACTACACCGAAAGCCAAACTGGTACGTCCTAAAAGCAGGAGCCATAAACGGCGATTAGGTGGTTCATGGTTATTTTCTGAATTTGGAGAGTGCGTCATTATCGTTACAGTACTTTTATCTGGAATTAGCCAAGAGACAAGCTAGCACCGCAAGGACGTTCGGCGAAGCTCAGTCGAGCCGCGGAAGTCAAAAATTAAAAGAATTGTATTCCGAGCTTCTTGCGCTATTTGAAGTAATATGTTTATTTACGTGCCCGCTGTGCTATTAGCAGTTGTATCAGCCAGGTGTAAGCTGTGGCTTTAATAATATGTTTTGAGTAATAATTTTTACCCAAAATTAGCTGTTCTCGCCTTTTAATTTGGAGATTTCATCTAGAGTATGGTACTTAATTAGCACTTCCTCAATCCGAGCAGTAATTAGATTTATTCTCTGCTTTACCTTTTGATAGTCTATAGTCATCCAAATAGCTGTCTGGCAAATTTTGTCTCCTTTTTGTTACGCAAAATGCACAATTATATGTCTTTTCTCACAATACATATATTGCGAACAACTATCTTTATGTATAAATAATTAATATCTTTAGATAGATTTTATTTGCTTAGTATTATACTTACAAACCACTGATGTCACCCAAGAAGTTTGCTATCGTCCTCGCAGCAGGTGCATCTACTCGCATGGGTACTTGCAAAACTTCACTCCCTTGGGGTGAAGGAAAAACATTATTAACTTATCAACTAGAACAGTGGTTCAATGCAGGTTTTACCCCTGTAGTTGTGTTAGGTTCACACAACACCCATAAACAACAAGATTGTCCTCTTGGCAGTTTGACTGTAATTAATCCTCATGCCAATGCCGGGAAAACAACTTCCTTGCTCATAGGGTTGCAACATATTCCCCCAAACTTTGAAGTCTTGGCAATTTCCGCAGTTGACCAACCCAGGAAATTAGATATTTACCAGAAATTACTGCTAGCACACCAAGAAAATTCAGCAATGATTACTGCACCCACCTATGAAGGGAAAATGGGGCATCCATTGTTATTTAGTAATGGAATGCGATGCCTACGGCGGGCTGCGCCTACGCACTTACAAAATATCCGTGAAGAAACCTTAGGTTTACGCCAAATTATCAAAGAATTTTATCCAGTAATTCATCAAGTTAAATTTGATACTCCGGCTATGCTATTAGACATTAACACGCCGGAAGTATATCAGGAACATCTGCATAATTCTGAATAGCAGCAGATTATTAACAAGATTCCCGATTTTTCCAAGAAGCCTAGAATCTGAGCATTTCGATTACTCTTTCGCAAACCCAATCAATCCTCAGTTGGATCATCAATCATTTCCGGTACTAAAGCTGGGTTGCTTTTACGTTCTTCTGGTGATTGCTCCCGAATAACATCGTCTATTCTTCGAGGGTGTTTGATTTTGTCTAATACCTCTGGATCTAGTTGCGATGGATCGCCCTCTGGATTCGATTTTTCAGCTTGATTAGGAACTGTTTCCTTATTCATCACTATTTCCCCAAACTTATACGCCAAGCTTAAGTTCTTTTGTGATGAGGTACACACTATCTTGAGGCTTAATTTCACACGGTGGTGGGTAAGAAAGGCGATTGCCCCTTGTAGACCAAAGATGATTCACTAAACTAAATAGCTTATACGATAAAAGACGTAAATATTCTGTATTCTCCGTTTCATAAACAGGAAATAAGCAGTGTTACCAAAGAAACCCCCCGCTACTAATCAAACTCAACGCTGGACATTTGCTCAACTTTTTGGACTGGTAAAGCGTAATCCCTTGATGATTTCGCAGTGGGTGATCCGCTGGGTAGTTGTGGGGACTGTTGGTGGTCTTTTTGCGGCGTTGTACTGGAATGTTTTAGAACTTTTAACTCATAATCTGCAACGATTTGAAGGTTTTAACCTCCTGATAATGATGCCACTAGCCGGTTTAGTTATCGGGTTGGTGAAAAGAAGGGTGTAGGGGACAGGGTGTTGGGTGTAGGGAGGCAGTTTTATTACCCCTAACCCGTTATTTTGGAGATGAAGAATTAGAGTCAGTCCTCACTACTAGCTTTCCTGCTGTTTTTCTCTTAACTCTTGCTCTTGGTAAAATGGCTGCTATTAGTATTACAGTCACAGGTGGGTGGCGCGGTGGATTCATCATCCCCCTGTTTTTTACTGGTGCTTGTATTGGTAAAGCAGTAGCAGTCTTAATTCCGGAACTTAATCCCGCCCTTGCGATGATTTGTACAATGGCCGCTCTCAATGCAGCCGTAACGCGCACACCGATAAGTACGACTTTGCTACTGTCAAAACTAACTAACTTGAGTCCTTTTACACCAATCCTTTTTGCCAGTCTAATTGGATTTTTTCTCGCGCCGAAAGTTCCTCTGATTGCATCTCAATTGAAGTCCCAAAGAGAAGCTACTGAATAAAAAGGTAGATAGCTAAGGTACTGTATTAATTTATGTACAATCATTTTTGGAAACTCCAAAAAATAAATTATCCAATTTCTGGACTTCAGTACAACTTTCCCTCCCCCTGCCCCCTGCTCCCTGCCCCTAAAGCGATAGGATATTTTTTATGTGGAAGTCCCTTTCATCAGCCACCAAGAGCGCAAATGTGCGATCGCTTCTTCTTTTTGTTTGGCTTCAACTTCGATCCACGGTGCTTGGTGGTAAACGTTAGGCATATCGGTAATCAAGTTGCTGTGTTTTCTGTCGTTGAAAGCTTGCTCACCATTAGAAATATGGACTAATTGCCAATCTGGATTTGTCCAAGTTTCTCTTGCTGCGTAAAACATCGATGCTACACTCGGATGATCGTAGGTATCTAAATTTTCGTGGCAAATATGGTGATGGGCATCAAATACCATTGGCACGCCAGCTTGCTGACATACTGCTAAAATTTCATCCGCACTATAGGCGTATTCATCGTTTTCTAGCGTCAAACGGCTTTTGATGTTTTCTGGTAGTTGGGAGATTACTTTTACTAGTTGTTCAGCCCGTTGAGATTTGCCACCATGAATATTCATCAATGACCAAGGCGATCGCGGTAAGCCCAGTAAGTCAAGTATGCGTGCATGTCCCGCTAGATTATTAATACTTGCCTGTACCACTTCGGGAGAATCAGAACTCAGCACTACATATTGATCTGGATGCAACACCATTCTTATGCTCAATGCATTTGCTCGTTGACCGATTGTTGCTAAATCAGCGCTCATTGTCTCTAATATATTTGCGCCGATTTCGTCTTCTAAGTCACTTAAAGGAAATAAAGCAGAAGACATCCGATAAAGCTGAATTTTATTCTGCTCACAAAAGGAGAGGGCGTCATGCAAGCGCTGTAAGTTATGGTGATACAGTTCACTTAGGGCAATTTTGCGATCGCTAAGAGAAAGTTTTAAGTATCGGGTGCGCGTCATTGTCCGAAAGCGCACTTGTTTGTCAGAGGTGATGCAAACTAGCCCCAAATAGGGCAGTGTACTTTTTGGGCACTGTTGTGCATTAGGTAAATTTTGAAACTCGATTACGGTCATTAACTAATACTAACTGTCGCTATTTTGAGCCATTGTTTAATTTAAACAAGTTTTATCACTAGCTTACGAGTACCTAAAGAATGAAGTCTTAAGCCTAAGACGATGCTTTAAAATAGCCAATATATCCGGCTCCTCCTGTTACTAAAATGGTTGACATAATTGGGAATTGGGGGTAAAGAGAAAATTTAGTTCCTATTACAGCGCGGCGGAAATCAAGCTACTATTTTAAAACTTGCAAAAGCCTTGATATATAAAACTTTTGGCTTTTGGCTTCCGCCTTGCGGTATTAGATTCTTTCTTCCAAGTAGCGAGAAATTGCACTATCAAGGGACGGCATGAATTCACCTCGGCTGCTACCAAGAACGCTGTAAGTGGGGCGGGGAGCAGTGAAACCAAGTTGTTCTGTGGGCACAGAAATCAGATTGCTAACACTGACTCCAGCTTGTTTAGCCGCTAACCGTGCTAAATCGGCCCAAGCGATCGCACTTTTATTCGCCAAATGCCACAGCCCACACTCGCCATCAATTAATAAATCCAGGCTAGCATGAACCAAATCTGGTACATATGTAGGTGAAACAATTCCATCCTCTGCGGCAATGAAATCATTACCAGCACTAAGCTGACGCAGGGCGATCGTGACAAAATTATACTCATCCCACGGGCCAAAAAATGCACTGGTGCGAATCACCAGTGATGCGGGATAAGCCTGCAATACCAGCTTTTCTGCCAAAACTTTGCTGCACCCATATACATTAAGGGGGGCAACGGCATCAGTTTCGACATAAGGATTAGACACAGCGCCGTCAAATACCAAATCTGAGGAGAAAGTCAGCAGTGGTACGTTATGTTGAGCGCAAGCAGCAGCTAGAATCGCTGGGCCTTCCGCATTGATTTGCAGGCAAACGTGGGGTTCACGTTCGGCATCATCTACGCGCACATATCCGGCAGCGTTCACAACCGCCCACGGCTTCAACTGAGTGAGCGCCGCATCCACAGAGGCAGGATCGGTAATATCCATCTCTTGACGCGTCAGCAGGTGATATGAAATTCCGCGCACTTCGCACAACCGAGCAAAAGCCTTTCCGAGAGTTCCTCTGGCACCAATGATCGCTAAAGGAGAAGGATCTGATGGGGATGTTGTGTGACTTTTCCTTGCTCTCCCTATTTCTCCATTGCAACTTAGCGCTGGGTATAACAGGCGCTCTTGGCGATGCCACCAGCCTGGAGTCTCAAGTAGCGGGTGATTTGGTTGATGCCCATTTGCTAGATTCTGCACCATTTTAGCGATCGCTGTTGGTCGAGGATGTGGCGATTCTCCTCTTGAGACGCTACGCGATCGCAAATCAAATACGCCTGGTTCGTAGTAGCCGTTAGCTTTTGTGACTAAACTATTCCAATCGTAGCTACCAAGGAGCGCCCAAGCAGTGACAGCGCGGATATCTACACCCTCAGCTTGTAATTCTTGTGCCGCATTCCACACTTCATAAAACCAGCGTAGCTGCTCCTCACGGGTGCAGCTGATATGAGCTTCGGTGACAGCAAGGGGCAGATGATAGCGTTCCCATGCCTCTAGTAGCAATGTACGTGGGCCTGCCAAACCTTCAGCACAAACTCGCACTGCCTCTACATCGGCATACTTATCCCGTCCATTACCGCCATGCGTCCAAGCTGGATAGTTTTCTGTATGTTCATCCAAAAAGCGTTCGCTGGTTAAATAATGGTTAATCCCAATGATGTCAGGGGGACAGGTATTTTGCAAAAATCCCTCAAGTTCAGCCTGACTGATACCACAGTCGCGCAAGTAACCCCACATTGCATGAGTTGGGTTGATCCGACCGCACAATAAATCAAAGCTCAACCAGCGACGTTCGTTCTCAAATTCTGCTTGATATTCTAGTTTCGGTGTACTGTAAGTCTTACCTAAATCCTCGGTTTGCACTAGTTGGGCGCTAGGGGTGACTTCCCGGATTGCCTTCATTGCCAGGGCAACTCCGCGGCACTCCCCCAACAAAGCACGGGCGAAAGTTAAATCATCTCGACCATGAGGATACCAGTGACCATACATCCCACTGAATCGCGCCGTTGTCAGTGGTTCATTTATGGGAGTGTAATAGGTTATCCAAGGATAGCGTTCGGCTACTGCACGGGCAAACACCGCTAGTTTTTCTGGGAATTCTGGGTCTACCAAACTTGTATCGCGTGGGCCACTACCATGATGCACTAATCCCACAATCGGACGAATGCCGAGTTCGCGCAAGCGCCCTAGTCTTTCATCCGCCCATGACCAATCAGCATTTTCTAACCCATCAGATGCTATCCTCTCCCATAGCACAGGGTAACGGATAGCTTTTATCCCTAGTTTTGCAAACAAATCTAAGTCATCCAGGCGGGTTGCATGACCGTTGCGTTCTAACTGGTCAAAATATTCTTCACCCACGCGATTAACTGTACACTCTACACCAGCCCACACTTCTAAGGGAAGTTGTGAATTATTCTCTCTCAAGACGTTATTCATCGCGTCTTTACTTGAGTTAAAGACAAAAGTCATAATTTACACAACTAAAGTTTTTATTACTTTGAATTCCCGCGTTTTTTTTTAGCGCAGATATAACATTTATATTTGTGGTTTATTAACCACGAAATCTCTGATTTTGTGGGAATTTTAAATCCACTTATTTATCTGCCAGACAGATAAAATTCCTAAACTGACTTCTAGACAAATGCGATTAATTACGTCTCTAATACTTATGGATGCGATTAATCGTGTCTTTAAAAAATTGTCGGCTGGGCAGGTACTGCCCATAATCAACATCAACAAACTCAAGCCTTAACCGCTATTTGTTTGTATGTTGCCAAAGCCTGTGCCACACAATGATCCATGTTGAGATACTTGTATGTAGCTAGCCGTCCCACAAAATGTACACCTGGCGTTGACTCAGCCAAAGCTTTGTATTGTTTGTAAATTTCCTGATTTTCAGGACGCGGTACGGGATAATAGGGGTCGCCCTCTGCCTTAGGAAACTCGTAAACAATACTAGTTTTGGAGTGTTCCTGTCCAGTCAGGTACTTAAATTCAGTAATCCGAGTATACAGTTGTTCGTTGGGATAGTTAATAACTGGCGCTGACTGAAACACAGGGGTGTGATGCGTCTCATGTTTGAAATCTAGTGAGCGATAGGGTAGTTTGCCGTAGCGACAATCAAAAAACTCATCTACTGGCCCAGTGTAAACCATCTCGCGGCAAGGTATGGCCTTATCGATTTCACGGTAATCAGTGTTGAGCATTACCTTAATGTTCGGGTGATTTAGCATATTCTCAAACATCCGGGTAAAGCCGTGCAGTGGCATTGCTTGGTAACTATCTGTGAAATATCGGCTGTCGCGGTTGGTACGGGTGGGAATTCGGGCAATTACTGTTTTATCAAGTTCTGAAGGATCGAGTCCCCATTGCTTGCGAGTGTAGTTTTTGAAGAACTTTTCGTAAAGTACCTGACCAACTTTACTAATTACTACATCTTCAGAGGTACGGATATGTTCTCTAGGTTCTGCAACCGACTCAAAAAACTCTTCCGCCTGGAATGAATTGAGGTTCATTCCATAGAGTTTGTTAATGGTGTCAAGGTTAATGGGGATAGGAACGAGTTGTCCGTCTACACTGGCTAGAACGTGATGCTCGTAAGAACGCCAAGGAGTGAAGCGTGAAAGGTATTCAAATACTTCGCGGGAGTTGGTGTGAAAAATATGGGGGCCGTATTTATGTACGAGAATCCCGTGGTCGTCGTAATGGTCGTAAGCATTGCCGCCGATGTGGTTGCGCTTGTCTACAACCAATACTTTTTTACCGGAATGTCTCGCCAAGCGTTCAGCGATAACGCTGCCAGAAAAACCTGCACCAACAACTAAGTAATCAAAGATAAAGTCTCTGGTAACGATGCTTGGTGCTTCTGGGATATTTGTTGAGATAGGAGATTTCCCATTTTTACCATTAACTGTAGTATCTGGTGTGGTTGTGAAGCTCTTAAAGAGCGGCTGCGCCAACGCAGAATCTATCAACTGCATCATCGATCCCCAAGTCCGATCCCAAGAAATTTGCTCTAAAAAAGCATCTACCCGACTCAACCATCCTGATTCTGGTGTATCTTCTTGCAATGCCTGTTCTGCGGCGGTGACGAACTCTTCAGTCGCGTCTGCAATTCGTACCAGCTTCAAATCTCCATAAGGGCGCACCACATCTCGAATCGAGGTAGAGACTACAGGTTTACCTGCGGCTAAATACTCTGGTGTCTTAGTCGGGCTAATAAAGCGTGTTGACTCGTTTCGCGCAAAAGGCAACATTGCTAAGTCCCAACCCGCCAGATATTTGGGTAAGTCTTTATAGTCTTTACCACCGAGATAATGAATATTTTCATGTTGTGGCAGAGTTGCTGGGTCAATTTTCACAACTGGCCCAATTATCACTAAATGCCAATCAGGACGAGCCTCGGCAATCCCAGCTAGTAATTCAATATCCATTCGCTCATCAATTACACCAAAGAAGCCAAGGCGCGGATGAGGAATATTTGCTTGGTCTGCTGGTTCTTCTTTTAGGGTTCTTCCTTGTCCGAAGTGGGCTACATCTACGCTACTCGGAAATGCATAAACGTTTGGGTGCTGATTTACCTTACTTTCGAAAAGGCTTTGCCCTCCTGTAAATACTAGGTTTGCTCGACGAAATAGTTCTGCTTCGTAGTTCTTTAAAGTAGGGGATGCTCCTTTAAAGGCAGATAATTCATCCATGCAATCGTAGATAACAGCTTCAGGTTCTAAGTGGCTTGCCCATGCGATCGCCATTGGCGTATAGTACCAACAAATGTACTTACAGATATTATGTTCTGCAAATAACCCATCAAGCAGTACTTTTATATCCGCATTTACGGCTTCTTCACTTAGACCTTCTGGTAAATATGGAACAACAACTATTACTCCACTTTTGTCTTCACTAACGTCCAATCGCCCCAATGGTTCCGCACTAAAAATTGGCTCTTCAATAAAGAAAACTCGCTTTTTTTGAGCACAACGGCTGAGAAGATGTTGCGGTCTTTGATAGACAAAATTCCAACGCAAATGAGATAAACAAACTATATCAGGCGTATCGGTAAAAGCTTTTGTTGATCGAGAGTTTTTGTTGAATGAGGATAAATTTAGTGATGATGATGTAGTTAACGATTGCGATTTAGCTGTATCTGATGATTTGGCATCATTTAGCTTTGGTGAAACGATATGACTGATACCGTTGTTTTCTTGCACTTTATTGCTTGACATAGATAATTAACTCAACTTGCAGAATGTTTGACTAACAAGTTCTCTTTCTCTTAGGAATTAATAGTAATATTTGCTTTTTTTGATATCAGGTTCATCTATCTAAATATAGTTATCAAAAATTACTGTATTATTTCTTAGGTATTAAAATAATAACGTGAATAATACTGAATTATATGTAAAATTTAGCTAAATCTATAATTAGATATACGCCAAAAGGCTTATATCAACGTTAAATTGATATGTAATTTTTAACACGAAAGAAATTTAGTATTTCTTTATACTAAATTTTTCAAGTATTTACTACAGGTTTTTTATAGTTCCTGCTCATAAATATATGATGATTTTCAGCCAAGAAATTATCAATATAATTTTGGAACAAAACTAGTTTAGCCAATGCTTTCACTATATTTATTCCCCAATTAATCAGAGAAGAAAATATTAGATAATAAGTTTACTGATAAATATTTTTTGTTATAAATTTTATTTGCAAACCTATATATAGCAAGTTTTGTAAAACAATTTATATAGATTACAAAATTTATATTTATCAAAATTTTAGTCTTATTTGTTACACATAAACTAGCTAAAATCGTCCAATTTAAGGCTCTGATCTGGGCTTTTGAGCATTTCCCCAAGAATATGGTTTAGATTATTTAATTGGGTAAAGTTATCTGAGAAAACTTATTTTTTATGACTTACGCATCAAATACGAAATGTAAAGGTAATGTATGAATTTCTTCTACGATAAATCAAGGCTTCCCTGCCTTTTTGCATAAATCCAATTGGGAGCATCCACTTTTGGAAGAAACATAATTCTGATACTCCGAAAACTCTACTAT
>NZ_JAYGHD010000358.1:0-19840 GCF_034932245.1 Nostoc sp. UHCC 0251 | reverse complement strand
CTACATGAATTGCCCCTACGTGAAAATAAGGGTTTCGGCTATTGTTTGCGTAAGTCCTGTTATAATCGCTATCAAATAGATATACCTTAATCTTTTGCCCAAAATTTAACATAATTTGGGCTATTTTTATTGAATTTTTATTACCATTCAACACTTTTGTAGTCTTATATTTAATTGATAAATACCTAAAAATAGTTAATTATCACTCCAATCACAAAAGAATATTATTGGTATTAAGAAATAGGTTGATGGTTGGCAAACAAACCAGACCTTGTATTTACCAAAAAACTCTATTTCTCAACGCAGAGAATTAGCTTAAAAGGTAGCTTTGACTGTCAAAACTTTTATGCTACGGGTAATACGTTAAAAAGACCTTGGGTAAACCTAAAAGGAATTTTTAGCACTTATTATTTTTGCCCAACCTCAGAGAGAAGGGAGTTAATAGTGAAGGCATCATTAACTCACCCTCATCAATTGGCAGAGTTATTGTTCAAACAAACCATTAATTAGGAGACATTCCATGACGACGATCACAAATATCCAAACAGCTCAAGAAGTTATCGCTAGAGTTTGGTCTGATGAATCCCTGAAAACCAAACTGTTGAATAATCCCAAATCTGTTCTAGCTGAATATGGGCTAGAGTTTCCCAATTCTGTGGAGGTGCAAGTGCATGAAGATACATCTAGTTTGATGAACTATGTCTTGCCGCAGGCAAGCGAAATCCCCCAAGGAGTGGATCTGGAGGAAGTTGAGCCAGTAGCAGGGAAAGTGATGAAGCTGGCATTGGCAGATGAAACATTCAAAACCAAACTGTTGAGCGATCCCAAGCCTGCGATCGCCCAAGCAATGGGTTTGATGTTGCCAATGTCATTGGAGATTCGAGTTTACGAAGATACACCCACGGTGAAACACCTGGTTTTACCCGTCAACCCTTTTAACTCCGAACTCAGCGATGCAGATTTGGAATTAGTGGCTGGTGGTAAGGCTTCGGATAAAGACCAAGCGATTATTTGTGGAAGCACATCTGGAGGTGCCGCTATTGGTTGCGCTGCCGCCGCCTTTACTACTCCGATAGCTGCGGTAGCTAGTGGTGTAGCGGGTGGATCAGCGGCTATTGCCTCGTCGGTTGCGGCTAATACCTAAGCTGTTATTAAGACTGTAGGGGGCATCGATTTAGACCTCAACAGCAGTTTTTAGTTTCTGAGGAGTTTCTCAGGTGATTAATAATTGCCTGAGAAGCCTCTAGTACCTTCTCAAAGGTTAGAACTCATGCTTAGGACACAAGATTATCAAGATCGGCGAGGTAAGGTTAGCAGCAATCCCGATCGTGCTACAATTTCCATTCAAGAATTAATCAGCTTGACTGAACGCGCTTTGAGCCTCGATGAGTTAGACGATTATCCTGCCTATCCCTCCAACGTTGAAGAACGCGAAGAAGCTCAACGACTACTCACGCGATGGGAAGACCTGATTAGACTCCGAACTAGTGACAAAGGCAACTTCGATCGCCGACTTGCCTTGATGGGGTTAACGCGGGAAACTGCCTTCAATAAACTGCAAATTCAGTGCCATCTTCAGCCGCAAGAGTTACCAGACTGGGCGATCCAATTAGGTCAAATTCTAAATCCAGCGACCTATCCCCCGTCTTTAGCCGTCAAGAATTTGCTAGCAGATATTCAAACGAGTAATGAACTTCAGTTTCCCGAATTTCTGCATCCTTTTATCTCCTACTACCTAGATCATCTCACATTGGCTTGTCCAGATTGGCGATCACAGTTAGAACCATCAGCGATCGCACCATTAGTTCACGATCTCCTCTCTCGCCTATCTACGCTCTGTGGCAGAACGGTGGCGTATGAAGTTAAACATCAAGACCAGTTGAGGTTATTAATAGGCGAAACCACTCAAGAGCGGTATCAAGATTACGTTAGCCGGCTTCTGGGAACCCCACAAGGTCTGTTTAGCCTATTGTGTCGTTACCCGGTACTAGGGCGGTTATTAGCGACCGTTACAAACCAAGCCATTGAGAACAGTGTTCAATGGTTGCAACGCTTAATTGCTGATCGCGCCGACATCGCAGCAACGTTTGGACAAGGAAAAGAACCTGGTAAGGTCGCGATCGTGCAAGCTGGTCTTTCCGATCCCCATGCGGGGGGTCAAACGGTTTGGCTGATTCAGTTTAGCTCCGGTCTAAAACTTGCTTACAAACCTCGGAGTTTAGCCATAGACGTAGCTTATCATCAGTTACTAGAGTGGCTTGCTCGCACGGCAACAACTCCCTTACTGAAAGCAGCCCCAGTATTGGCTAGGCAGGGCTACGGTTGGGTTAATTGGGTTGAAGCAGCCGATTGTCAAGACCATGAACAGGTCGCGCAGTTTTACCAGCGGCAAGGCGCACACTTAGCTCTGTTCTATATGCTGCGCGGCAACGACTTTCACGAGGATAACTTCATTGCTGCTGGCGCTTATCCCATTCCGATCGATTTAGAAACGATTGGTTCCTTTGCCCTTAGCTATACCACTTCCCAGGAAGTAGAAGCGTTACCAATGCATTGGAAACCAATTACTGATTCAGTTGCTTTCACTTCAATGCTACCGCGCTGGCAGTCGGGTAATGCTGGCAAGGAAATCATCGCCATGACCGGGATTGCAGGTAGAGACGAACGTCAAACCCTGCCCACTCAATGGTGGACTTGGCAGCATCTGGGTACGACCCAAATGGGCTTGAAGTATGAATATGTATTGCCTAGACCTGCAACTTGCTTGCCTAAATTAGCAGGGCGCTCCGTCGGAATGCAACCTTTTTTAGACCAGGTATTAGCGGGCTTTACGTGTACCTATCAAACGTTTCTGGCTCATCAAGAGTTTCTTTTGAGTGAAGATAGCCCACTGGCAGCATTCCAATATCTTCCCACGAGAGTTTTAGTGAGGAACACAGAAGAATATGCCAGATTGCTGTTTTGGTTGACAGCACCAGACAATTTAACGAGCGGTAAGGCGTATGATGTTGCCTTGGAGATGCTCTGTGACGGTCGGATTGATCGCGAACAGGAGATGCAGCCCTGGTTCAAACTTTTAGCGGCTGAAAAACAGTCGTTGTGGCAGCAGGATATCCCCTATTTTGAAGGATCGACTTCTGGATGTTACTTGATGTCTCAGGGGAGAGTTTGTGTTGCATCGGTTAACGAGCATAGCAGTTACACACTCATTCAGCAGCAGATAAAGACGGCTTGCGAACTTGACTTAGACTGGCAGAAGCAATTAATCCGGGCTTCTCTAGAAATGTTTTTCACGCCTAGTGGAGTTCCACTGTCTATTGCACAGAACCCGAACGCGCCCAAAACCGGATTAGAACCCGATCAGGCTTCAACTTCTCGAATTCGTGAACATTTAAACATTCTGGGAGAAACCTTTAGCAAACTAGCAGTCACTCATCCGGATGGCATTAGCTGGCTAACTATCGAGAGTAAACGTAACTATAGTTCGCTGACTTCTTTAGTGAATCCAGTCCCTTGGTCTAGTGTAGGATCTGCGGGTACGGCTGTTTTCTTAGCGAACTTAGCGGCTTATATGGGGAACAGCGCTTGGGCAACTCTGGCGATAGAGACAACTAAGACTGCGGCTGTGGCAATTCGCCACCACGCCAACACCCATCCCTTTTTCATGTCCCCCCACTTAAAAGGGTGCAATGGATTGGCAATGGTCATCTATGCGTTGTTGGTGTGTCGCGATCGCTTAGGAGATCAATCTTGCCTGGAACTGGCACAGGATCTGATCAAAGAAATAAGCGTCGAAGAATGGGGACAGGTCGCCGACCCAGACTTCCTCAATGGTTCAGCCTCGGCTCTGGTCACATTAGTGCAACTTTATCAACATATACCAGACCCGCAAATCTTAGAGAGAGCACAAGCGGTTGCGAAAGGGATGCTGGTGTATCAAGTGGCAGATGGTATCCATGCGGGTGGCTTTAAAGTTCCTATTGCTTCACGACCTCTAATCGGAATGGCTCATGGCACAGCGGGAATTGCTTATGCACTCTTTAGCTTGGAGCGCTTGACGGGCGATCGCGTCCTGAAAGTGGCGATTCGTAAGGCTCTAGCTTATGAACGGTCTCATTACGATCGAGAACAGCAAGACTGGCGTAACTTGCAACATACAGGGGATAGCCCCTCATTTATGACGGGCTGGTGTGCTGGTGCTCCAGGAATTGGTTTAGCTCGTCTAGCTATGTTAGATGGTTGGAATGATGGCGATTTAATCCCAGAGATTGATGCGGCGTGTCAAGCCACTTTGCGTCATCTCGGATTAGTTGGACATCACCTGTGTTGCGGGGAGGCTGGACGAATTATTTTCTTGATTAATGCGGGGGTGTGTCTCAACCGACCCGAACTGTATCAAGCAGCAGCAAAGGCTAGCAACAATATGATCGAGTTTTACGAACAACAGGGATTTTGGAAACTGCATTCAGTTTCGGCACGATCAATTATTCCTGGTCTTTCCGATGGCGTAGCGGGTATTGGACTAGCATTGCTAGCACTTTTAGAACCGCAGAAAACGTCTCGTTTTCTGACACTATCTTGAACTCAAGCAATATAGCGAATGGGGACATCATCATGATTGAGGAACGGTTTGAACAAATTCCTCGCAGAGCATATCTTTCACAGGAAGAGTTTGAGCAAGATTTTTTGCTTGAGAGAAAGCCCGTTATTTTGACCAATCTTTTCCAAGATCAACCAATTCAAAAGTTAGCGAATATCGAGAGTGTGCGTCGGCAGCTAGGAGAAATTCCACTCATGGTTTCCGAAGGTATCAGACATTATCATCTGGCTCAAACGAATGCTAGTTTTGAACCTGCTCGCTCTCTGATGCTAGGTGACTATCTCGACTTCATCGATCAAGAGCCAGAAACCGCTCTACTCTGCTCAGAAAATGCTTTACCAGATGAAATTCAGATGTTATTCACAATACCCAAATATTGCCAATTTGGAGATCGGGACGATCTGACGACTCGGCTATTTTTGGGCAATGCTGGAAATTATGCTCATCTACACTTTGATGGTGATTTTCGTCAGGTTTTGTTTTACCAAGTTTGTGGCAGTAAGCGGATTGTGATCATTCCAGCCAATGCTGCTCCCAAATTAGTTCCAAATCAGCACTGGAGTATGGTGTGCCTAGAACATTTGAGCGAGGCAGAAAAAGACGCTTTCATTGCCTATGCAGGTGGTGTGCAATGCATCCTCAATCCTGGTGAAGCTCTGTTTTTTCCAGCAGCGGCGTGGCATTACGTAGAGTATTTAACAACGGGGATGTCGATAGCGATTCGTTTTGGTCGCAATCGGTACACTCGATTTTTAGGGGAAAAATGCCACTTAGACAGTAAGCTACAACGCATCGCTTCTCAAATGATTGATGAACAGACAGTTCAGGAACAGTATTCCAAAGAGTATGAAGTCATTCAACAGGCTTTTTACCAGCCAGCACAGAGTGTACGGGAAAAAGTTCGCCAGATGTCAACAGCTTACGATCATGTTTGGAAAGTGATTGCCGAGCCAGTAGAATCCATTTATCAAATCTCAATCCCCGATCAATTGGCTCAGACAACTTTGGAGATTCAAGCCCAACGTCGCTATGGCAATATCATCCAACCAATACCACAATTTGGCGGATGGGGATGGGCCAGTGCCAACTAAAAGATTTGATGAGGGAAGCCACACAAAATTAGTTTTCAGCTTGGATGTTCACTATTAAAAACTATATAGATAGTGTTTGTAAAATGTACACTCTAAATCTTCTAGAGAAACCCTTTGAAGCATTGGCTTATCAAACATTTACTTTTCCATTATTTCGCCCTCACTTGCAAGTCTTAAAACCAGGAAGTTCAATCGTGGCGATCGCGGCTTCTAATGCGAGCGAACCAATTGGTCTTGCGTTATCAGAAATTCAACCGAATGGTAAATTAGCTCAGGTGCTTTCTATTTTTGTAGCCCCATTCTACCGACGGCAAGGAATTGGTACAGCCCTTTTGAGACGATTGGAATCACAGTTACGATCTCAGGGTTGTACACATTTAGAATTAGTCTACACAACAGGTAAAACAACAACACCTGCGCTGGAGCGGTTGCTAGAAATCTGCGATTGGAATTCTCCCCAGCCACGAATGCTAGTAGGTAAATCTACTTATAGCAGTATGATAAACGCACCCTGGATGAAGCGGACTGCTTTACCTGCGAGCTACAGTTTGTTTCCCTGGCAAGAAATCACCCAGGACGATCGCACTGCGCTTGAGCAACAAACAAACTCTTGGATTCCATCACAGTTGATGCCGTTTCAGCATGAGCAAAATCTTGAACCTCTCAATAGCTTGGGGCTACGTTACCAAGGAGATGTAGTTGGCTGGATTATCACTCATCGCCTAGATCCTGAAACAATCCGATATACCTCTGGATTTGTTAGACCAGATTTACAGAAGGCAGGGCGTTATATTTCACTGATTGCAAATGCAATTCAACTTCAAATTGATGCCAAAGTTCTATTTGGAATTTGGACTGTTCCGTTTGTTTATCCAGCAATGGTGAGTTTTGTCCGCCAGCGAATGCTTCCCTACATGATTGCTATTGAAGAAAGCCGAATATCCTCAAAAAACTTGATTCAGCATCCAGTTAAGATTCCGGCTACTCAAATTGTTTAGCTGCAACCGCATCATTTCAAACAAATTGCTGACAGTTAAAATACCCTTGGCAAAATAAGAGCCTACAAAAATTTTGGTGAAAATAGCAAAATTACTCATACATAAGCGTTTAGCTTACAAGATAGTTTGGAAGCTCAAACCCTTGATACTGCGGTCAATATTTTAAAAAATCTTGGCGGAAAATCTTGAAGGAATTTTTAGGACTTATTGTTTTTGCTAAACCTTTGAGAACAGGGCGTTAATATATCAACTCAGCATCGTAAATTGGCGAAGGTATTGAGTTACTAACTCGATATCACAAGACAAATTTAGAAAATTCACTATTCCTCAACAGATGCTCCCATGATTACGCAAAAGCATCATCTATTCCGCAAAGAAGCATTGGAGCGAATTTCATCGCCTGAACGACTAGATCAAATCATGCAAGTTGTCAGCTTTCAGAAATGGATTCCCCTGGCAGCGTTCGGTACATTAATCATCAGTGTGGTGTTCTGGAGCGTAGTGGGTCGGATTCCAGTCACAGTCAACGGACAGGGCATGTTAGTTTTTCCAAGTAAAGTAGTGGCATTGCAAAGCCTAGGGGCGGGACGGCTGCTTACCTTGAAGGTTCGCGTTGGCGATGTCGTTAAAAAAGGACAGGTGATTGCGACAATCGACCAGGCGGAGCTGCAAAAGAAACTGCAACAATCGCGGGCTAAACTTGAGCAACTTCAATATCAGGATAGCAATGCCAGCGCCCTGCAACAGCAACGGATTGGGTTAGATCAAGTCGTCCTGCAACAACACCGATTCAACTTGGAGAACAGCCTGCAATCGGCGCGAACAGTCAGTGTGCTGTTGCGTGAGAAGGGTTTAGAATCCATTCATAGCGATCGCCACAACCTCCAGCAGCGCTTGCAAACCATCCGTGACCTATTACCCACGCTCAGACGGCGATACGAGATTCGTCAGCAGTTATTTCAAGAAGGGGTAATTTCTGGCGATACCGTGCTTGCATCACGGCAAGAGTTGATTGATGGAGAAGCCAAAGTTAATGATGCCCAATCCCAACTGAAACAACTGGATGTGAAAGAAGCGGATGCTCAACGGCAATATCTAGAGAACCTCAACTCCATTCGAGATATTCAGGCTCAGTTGAAAGAACTGGACACCAAAAAAGCTAGTCAAGCACAACAAGATTTGGATGCGTTAACCAATCGTAAAAAAGAGATACAGGAAACAGAGCGAGAAATTGCTCAACTGCAACTGCAACTCAAAAACACCAGCCAAATTATCAGCCTTTATACCGGACAGGTGATCGAACTCTCGGCAAGCCCCGGACAACTGATTGTTCAAGGAACCGCCATCGGGTCGATCGAGGCGCAAGACCCTGGTGGCAAACTCATGAGCGTTGCTTTCTTCCCCGCTGGGGAGGGCAAAAAGCTGAAATCAGGAATGAAACTCCAAATTACGCCCACCACAGTCAAGCGAGAAGAATTTGGGGGCATCGTCGGCACCATCGGTGAAATTTCCACCTTTCCGATCACGCAAGAGGGCGCAGTCCGGTCGGTAGGCAGTGCCGAAGTGGTCAAAGGGTTGCTAGCTCAAGGGCCACAACTGGAAGCATTTGCTACGCTTGAGCCTGATCCATCCACCTTCAGTAGCTGGAAGTGGTCATCTTCCAGGGGGCCACGCCAAAAAATCACCTCTGGTACTCCAACGACGGTGCGCGTCACCGTGGAAGAACGCGCCCCGATTTCGTTTGTGTTTCCGATTCTTAAATCCTGGACAGGGGTTTATTAAAATGCGACTGCACTATCTCAAAACAAGATTACAAGCACTTGCCAAAAGGTGGATGCCAGTACCGATACAATGGCTGAAACAGAAATGGGTACGCCGACGCAGGCGCACACCGATGCTACTCCAAATGGAAGCTGTGGAGTGCGGGGCGGCAGCTTTAGGGATTATCCTCAGCTATTATGCTCGTATCGTTCCCCTGGCTGAACTACGGCACAAGTGCGGCATCTCGCGGGACGGCAGCAAAGCCGCTAACATTTTAGGTGTAGCGCGGAGCTACGGAATGGAGGCTAAAGGGCTGAGGTTAGACCTGGAAGCAGTGTCAAAATTGGTCTGTCCTTACATTGTATTTTGGAATTTTAACCATTTCCTGGTGGTCGAGGGCTTCAGTAAAAAGCGCGTTTATCTCAATGATCCAGCCACAGGCCCGCGCACAGTTTCTCGCACCGAATTTGCGGAGGCGTTCACCGGCGTTGTACTGGTATTAGAACCGGGAGCCGAGTTTCGACCAGGAGGACAAAAACCAAGTATTTTGCTGTCGCTCTGGGGGCGATTGCAAGGATCATGGGGTGCATTGACCTACTGTGTACTAGCAGGCTTGCTGCTGGTGATTCCGGGGTTGGCAATGGCGGCTTTCTTGCGGGTATTTGTGGATGATGTGTTAGTGCAAAACAGAGAGGAGTGGTTGCGACCACTGATCATTGGCATTCTGTTTACGGCCGTCCTGAATGGATTTTTGACGTTGCTGGAGTTGCAGTTTCTACGCCGGATGAAGATCAAGCTATCGGTCGGCATGTCGAGCCGCTTTCTGTGGCATATGCTGCATCTTCCTGTGAGCTTCTATGATCAACGGTTTGCTGGGGAAATTAGCAGCCGCTTCAGCCTAAATGACAATTTAGCTGGTATGCTTTCTGGACAGTTGGCGACTACTCTGATTTCAGTTGTGACAGTTGTTTTTTATGCGATCGTCATGCTGCAATATGATGTGATTTTGACTACCATTGGCATTGCGTTTGTCATCATCAACATTGTGGCTTTGAAATTTGTTTCGCGCCGACAAATAGATGCCAATATGCAACTAATGCAGGAGCAAGGCAAAGTTAGCGGCGTGGCGATCGCTGGACTGCAAAGTATGGAAACCCTCAAAGCATCGGGGTTAGAGTCTGATTTCTTTGCTCGCTGGGCAGGCTACTACGCCAAATCCACTAATGTGCAGCAAGCGCTTAACCTGTCGAACCAATCCCTGAACTTGCTGCCATCTTTGCTTTCCGGGATCGCGTCGATGTTGCTGCTGGTAATCGGCAGTCTCAGAGTTATGGATGGCATCCTCAGCATTGGTATGTTAGTGGCATTTCAAGCATTGATGCAAAAGTTTATGGAACCTGTTAATACGCTTGTCGGTTTGGCCAGCGATCTGCAAGTTCTGGAAGGGGATCTCAATCGTCTGGATGATGTCTTACAAAACCCGCTCGATCCGCAGTTGGCATACGAATCTGGATTCACCCAGAATTCCAAAAAATCGCAACTCGCAAGTCGCAGCAAACTTCAAGGCTATGTCGAACTCCGCAACCTCACCTTCGGTTATAACCGCCTTGCACCGCCGTTAATTGAAAACTTTAATATTTCACTCAAACCGGGACAGCGAGTCGCGCTGGTGGGTGGCAGTGGATCGGGCAAGTCAACCGTTGCCAAGCTGATCTGTGGGCTATATGAACCGTGGCAGGGTGAAATTCGGTTTGATGGCCAACCGCGATCGGAGATTTCGCGCACCGCAATTGTGACCGCGATCGCCTTTGTCGAGCAGGATATTGTCCTGTTTGGCGGCAGTATTCGAGATAACTTGACCCTTTGGGATTCGACAGTATCCGAATGTGACTTAATTCGAGCCTGCCAACATGCTGCCATTCATGAGGTGATTTTGGCGCAACCCGGTGGCTACGATGCGGTGCTTTTAGAAGGAGCAACTAACTTGAGCGGCGGACAACGACAGCGCCTAGAAATTGCCCGCGCGTTGGTAAACAATCCCAGCGTGTTGGTAATGGATGAAGCTACTAGTGCGCTTGATACTGAGACGGAAAACATCATCAATCACAATCTCCGACAATGCGGCTGTACCTGCATCATCGTGGCGCATCGCCTTAGTACCATTCGCGATTGTGATGAAATTATTGTCTTGGAGCAGGGAAAAGTGGTGCAGCGCGGTACCCACGAAGCTTTAAACCAGGTAGAAGGCCCATACTCACACTTAATTCGCAGCCAAGGGGAAGCCCTTGAGGAGGTTTAATTATGCGATTGCAAACAGAGATTCATCAAGATACTCAATCAGACATTACAACTGCATCGTTGTTTGAGGAAAAAGAGCGCCTCAACCGACAGGTGATGGAAAATACCCTGGCAGACCTGGCATCGATCCTGTATCCCCAGAGCACAGATCCCTTCTCGAATAGTTCGTACACGACCGATCCGCATCAGATGTTGTTAATGGCGGCGGGGGCGGTGGGTAAAGCACTAGGAATTGCTATTGAGCCACCTGCCAAGTCAGAAGATATAAACCGAGTGCAAGCCCCGATCGAGGTGATCGCCCGGTCTTCACGGGTGCGGGTGCGGCGGGTGACGTTGCGAGACAACTGGTGGCAAAAAGACGGCGGCCCAATTCTGGCATATACCTTGGAAGATAACCATCCTGTGGCGCTACTGCCCATTTCAGACACCCGTTACGAACTGCTTGATCCGTCAACCTTAACTCGCATTCCCGTCGATATCCACAGTGCAGCGGCACTTTCTTCCATCGGCTACACCTTCTATCGTCCCCTACCGCTCGTCCTCAAAACCCAGAGCCTGCTGCAATTTGCCGCGCGGGGGCATCTCAAGGAACTCCTGATCATCTTGAGTACTGGCATTTTGGGGGCACTACTCGGAATGCTGACACCCCAAGCCACTGCGATTTTGATTGACAGTGCGATTCCAGATGCCAATCGCGGTTTATTAATGCAAATCGCCTTGGGACTTTTGGCAACCGCCTTTGCTAGCACGCTATTCCAGCTTATGCAAGGGTTTGCCCTTATACGGCTGGATACCTTTGCCAATTCCTCGATTCAAGCGGGAGTGTGGGATCGACTGCTGAACCTGAAGGTATCCTTTTTTCGTCAGTATGCGATCGGCGATCTCAACTCACGGGTCAGCGCAATTAGCCAAATCCAGCAAAAATTGAGTAACACGGTTCTTAAGACAATCTTCTCTGGACTGTTTTCGTTACTCAATTTGGGGCTGCTATTCTTCTATAGTATGCCACTGGCGCTGATTGCCGTGGCTGTAGCGCTGGTCAACATCGTAGTGATGATCGTCTCTGGCATCCTGACGCTGCGCCAGATCCGTCCTTTACTAGAACGCCAAGGCAAGCTATCTGGTGTGGTGGTGCAGTTGATCAATGGCGTAACTAAACTGCGCGTAGCGGGCGCGGAGTCTAGAGCCTTTGCCTACTGGGCAAAAGAGTATCGGCAGCAGATCAAACTGATCCTGCAAACCCAGGGGATTGAAGACAGCCTGGCGGTGATCAACAAGGTATTGCCTGCAATCACAACGGCTGCCCTGTTTTGGTTCGCCATTACATTGCTGAAGCAATCTCAGCCTCAAGGCGGCTTATCCACAGGTACTTTTCTGGCGTTTAATGCGGCGTTTGGCACGTTTATTAGCGGTGCAACCAGCTTGAGCAGTACGGTGGTCGATATGCTGCAAGTCTTGCCACTCTGGAAACGCGCGAAACCGATTCTGAGTGCTATTCCTGAAGTAGATGCTAGCAAAACCGATCCGGGACGACTAGTGGGCAAGCTGCTCGTAGACCATGTGGTTTTCCGCTATCGCGATGACGGGCCATTAACCCTGGATGATGTGAGTTTCCATGCGGAACCGGGTGAGTTTATTGCCTTGGTAGGCCCGTCTGGCAGCGGCAAATCGACGCTGTTCCGGCTGTTGCTGGGCTTCGACACGCCAGAGTCGGGCAGCATTTATTACGATGGGCAAGACTTAAACGGATTGAATGTTAATGCAGTACGCCGCCAGCTTGGTGTGGTGCTGCAAAATAGTCGCTTAATGTCTGCGCCGCTGTTTGAGAACATTGCTAGCGGTGCCCTGATCTCGATGGATGAAGCCTGGGAAGCAGCCCGGATGGCGGGCTTTGCCGCCGATATTGAAATGATGCCAATGGGGATGCACACGATCATCAGTGAAGGCGGCACAAATCTTTCCGGGGGACAGCGGCAGCGATTGCTGATTGCCCGATCACTCGTGCTCAAACCCAAAATCTTGTTATTTGACGAAGCCACAAGTGCCCTCGATAACCGCATCCAGGCAATCGTCAGCCAAAGTTTAGATCAGCTAAAGGTGACGCGGGTTGTAATCGCACACCGCCTCAGTACGATTCGCAACGCCGATCGCATTTACGTCTTAGCAGCAGGTCGCATCGTGCAACACGGAACGTTTGTCCAACTTGCCCAACAAGAGGGATTGTTTGCCCAACTGATCGCCCACCAAATGATCTGATTAGGTATTAGACCTCTTGCAAAAGTCACTCAGGAAGATTTGATTTTGGGGAGAAAAAGCTCGTAATTGTATCTTATATTATACAATTAAGCTGGTAATTAGATTGGTGTTCATTGCATTTTGTATTTCACTCAAGCGAGAATCATTATAGTTAGCAATTATCAATTTCATCACAAAGGTGGCGATCGCTTTCACTAACATTTGTGTTTGTTGCCAAATAGTCACGTAGCCAATTGTAACCCCTTACCAATAGTTGCTCTAAATTTTCAACCCGCCATAACCGAGCAGTGCGATCGCTTGAGGTGGTAGCAAGGTACTGTCCATCCGGGCTAAAACTAACGCTCCAGACTACACCTTGATGTCCTTGAAATTCCACTAATTGGTTACCCTGTAAATCCCACACTTTAGCAGTACGATCACTTGAGGCAGTAGCAAGGTACTGTCCATCCGGGCTAAAACTAACGCTCCAGACTCCAGCTTGATGACCTTGAAATTCTACTAATTGCTTACCTTGTAAGTCCCATAATCTAGCGGTGCAGTCACTTGAGGCGGTAGCAAGGTATTGCCCATCTGGGCTAAAACTGATGCACCAAACCTCACCCTGATGTCCTTGGAGTTCGGCTAGTTGATTGCCCTGTAAGTCCCACAATCTAGCAGTGCGATCGCCTGAGGCAGTAGCAAGATATTGCCCATTTGAGCTGAAACTGACACTGCTGACCCAACTGTAGTGCCCTTGAAGTTCGGCTAGTTGATTGCCCTGTAAGTCCCACAATCTAGTAGTGCGATCACCTGAGGCAGTGGCAAGGTATTGTCCACCTGGGCTGAAGCTGATGGCAATCACCCTACCTTTATGCGCTTGAAATTGGGCTAATTGGTTGCCCTTCAAGTTCCATAGTATAACAGTACCATCATCTGAAGCAGTAACAAGGTATTGTCCATTTGGGCTGAAGCTGACGCTGTTGACTCGGCTCTGATGCCCTTGTAATAGTGCCAATTGATTACCTTGCAAGTCCCATAGTCTAGCGGTGCAATCATTTGAGCTGGTAGCAAGGTAGTGCCCATCCGGGCTGAAGCTGACGCTATAAACCCAATCTAGATGCCCCTGAAATACAGTTAATCGGTTGCTCTGTAAATCCCAGAGTCTGGCGGTGCCATCATCTGATGCCGTTGCAAGATACTGCCTGTCAGGGCTGAAACTAACACTGTTGACCCAGCCCTGATGTCCTTGGAATATCATCAATTGATTACCCTGCAAGTCCCATACTCTAGCGGTGCAGTCACCTGATGCCGTTGCAAGATACTGCCCATCTGAGTTAAAACATGCGCTTATAACCCAGTCCTGATGTCCTTGGAATACCATCAATTGATTACCCTGCAAGTCCCATAATCTAGCAGTGCGATCGCTTGAAGCAGTGGCTAGACGTTGCCCATCCGGGTTAAAACTAATGCTGTGAATGCGGCCTTGGTGCCCTTGGAATATCATCAATTGATTACCCTGCAAGTCCCATAATCTAGCGGTGCAGTCACCTGATGCCGTTGCAAGATACTGCCCATCTGGACTGAAACTGACATTCCTGACTTCTAACTTATGCCCTTCAAAGACTACTAATTGGTTGCCTTGTAAATCCCACAGCCTGGCAGTGCAGTCACTTGAAGTAGTAGCTAGACGACGGTCATCCGGACTAAAACTGACGCTCCTGACCATAGCATCATGCCCTTGGAATACCATTAATTGGTTGCCCTGTGAATCCCACAGCCTAGCAGTGCCATCATCCGAAGCTGTAGCCAGATACTGTCCATTAAAGCTAAAACTAACGCTTCTGATCCCACCCTGATGTCCCAAAAATCGATTCTTTTCTTGGATATTGTTCAGAATCTGCTGTAAAGCTAACAATGGGCTAAGTGCAGGATATTTGTCAAAAGGGCAACCATTTTTGATTTGTCCTTTCAACTTTTGCCCAGCATGCATTGCTGCTAATAATGCTTCTATCTGCGAAAACTCGAACTGTCGCAAAACTCTAATTCCTGTTAGCTCTAATTCTGTACCTGCAATCGCTTTTTCAAAGGCGGCTTCGGCTTCTTGAAGCTTGAGTTGAGCTTCTTGAACCGCTCGATTGATACTATTTCGTTCCGCTGCTGCTGCCACCAAATCTTTTCTTACTTCTTGAAGTTTTGCTTCTAATCTCTGTTTGGCCTGTTCAGCTTGTTCTAGCTGCTCTTTAATCAATTTGCGCTGTTCTTCTGCTTTTTGGCGATGCTCTCTTTCTTTTTCCAATTCTGCAATTAATTCATTTAACTTCGGTTCTTGTTGCTGGCGAATAAAAGCGGCTAAATAGTCATGTACCAACTGATAACGGTCGGCTGGTAATTCTGGTAAAATAACTACCAAGCCGGAATCTACAAAAATCTTTAATACTAAATTTAATGTGCTAACTTCTGCGGTCGAATCAGCTGAAGAAAGAGCCTGCAAATCTCGTTCCACTTCAGCACGAGTTTTTAGGGGACGAGTTCCTTTTTCATCCGTGAACAAGTATAGTACTAACTCAGCAGCTTGCTTGTTTTCAGCACCACAGTCTCCAATCACTTCTGCCAGGTAGCGCTTGACCAATTCATTCTTAGGACCACGTTCCCGATACTGAGCTAAGGTAGTGATATTATCTGTTTGCAACTGTGCTCCTACAACCTGCAACTCAATTGGTCGCACTTCTCCTAACTCACCAGCTAAATCCTGTACCAACTCGTCAATTAAACCAGGCTCCAAGTGAAAATTAGAGCGCTGTGTCAATTGCTGAATAATGGACTTGGCATCAGCATATGAAAAATTTCCTAACGGGTAGAGAACATTCTTGCTCAAAATATCATTGCTAATAATTGCCATGCTGGGTAAACGATTGCATTCCAACAAATAATGTAAATAATCTTCCCGTAATGACAAGATAATTTTCACAGGCAAAATTTTCAGGCATTCTCCCAGAAACTCAAAAAATCGTCGCCTTTCGGCAGGAGCAGGATAGACGAAAAAGAATTCTTCAAACTGGTCAAAAATCAGTATCGTTCGCAAATTGCGTGACTCACTTTGCTGTATTTGTGCCAAGATAGCTACTGTGGAATCCAAAGGAGCAGTTAACTGTATCCCATTTTTCTCCAGTGCTACTGCTAATAACTGTCCTAACTCTGCAACCCAACTGGTGTAAACGCGCATCAACACAGGTAAAGCATCGTGGGTGCCAATGGCTTTTTGCTTAAGCGCTGGTAACAATCCCCCATTTACAAGCGAACTTTTCCCTACTCCAGACTGTCCGTGAATTACAATTAGCTTGTAATCATTGCGACCAATCCTCTCAACCAAATGCTCCACATCCAACAGCCGACCAGAAGCCGTAATTTCTAGAGCGACATTTTCCTGAGTTTCAACCTGCGTCAGTGCTAATTCTGCTTGTCGTTGTGGCTGTATTCGACCCGCCCCAACAAATGCTCGAAATCCATACTGCTGCTCAACTGATTGCCGTTCTAGTTTAATTTCAAAGGCTTTGATATATTGTCTATGCTCAAAATAGAGTTTCTGGAGATGATTTAAGATGTCAAGATACAAGCAGGGGTTTTCTTCGGGCTTGCCTACGCCTCTAGCTTCTTCTAAATTGCTAACAGCCTCTTGACTTTGACCTAAATATTGCTGTGCTTTTGCCAGAATGAATAAATATCGGCTGTGGTCAATTAGAAAAGATTTTTTATCATCTAATTCATAGGCATCCTTCGCATTATTAAACGTTTGTATTTTAAAACTTATGGATAACTGATCTAAAGCTTTCTTGGCTAACTGATAAGCATCATTCCAACGTTTTTGTGCTAAAGCGACTTCAGCTAAAAAGCCATAATCTATTGCTAAGTCAATCGATTTATCTTGATATTGATGATGCTGTAAACTTTTCTGAGCAAAAATTTGCAACTGCTGCCATTTTTGCAAATCTTGAAGAATATCTCCGAATTTAAGAAGTGATCTGGTACTTAAATTTGGTTTTTCCAGTTGCTGAAATATATCAAAGGCTAGCTGAACGTAATGCTTCGTTGCTTGCAAATTAGAGTGATTTGTTCTTCGATACCGAGGAGTTTTCACATAGTAGCAAAATGCAATATCAATAAGTACTTTTATCTGCCGCTCTAAATTGTTATTTTTCTGCCATAAATCTAAGCTTTTTTGATAATGTTCTAATGCAATATCTATTTTACTTTCGACATATTTAACTTCACCAAGTAAGAATTCTATAATTGCTCTCAGTTCTAAGTCTAATACTGATTCCCGACCTTGTAAATCATTACAAGCTAGTTTAATTTCTTGAGTAGCTTCTATATCCAGAATTAAATTACCCTCAAAGAATTGTTGAGCAATTTGTTTGATAAAATCAATCAGTTCGCTAGTGGCAATCACAAAATCTGTAGTGATTGCCCAACTTTCGAAGTCAGGAGCTAGCTGCATCAACTTCTTCAAGACTTCATCATTGATCCAGAGAATAAGTGGAAAATCAAAATTCTTCCGAAACTCTTCTCGTACTTGATTGGTTGTAGTCAACAAACGATCAAGATCATCCACAGATTCTAAGCCAAATACCATCAAAGCACTTGGCTGTTCTTCTCTTACTTCCATATAAATCTTGCCGTAGAAGGCTTTTTCAGATTTTTCTACTTCAAGAATACGTATGTTAACGTTGGTAAGCTCTCGCAAGCTTTCTATTAGATGTGATCGCAAGCTTGTATAGTTACAACGAACCAAAAACAGCTTGAACTGACCAACAGAAGCTTCAATCGCCCAAGCTAGTTCCTCCAAGGCATTCTTATTGTAGGCAGTAGCATCCATAGCATTTTCCTGCCACACTCCGCTATCTGACCAGTGCATTTCACTCATGGTTGTAACTCTTTGGCTTCTGCCAAAATCGGATTGATATCAAACCAAAATTCATTGCTATTTCTATATTCAAACACTAACCGACTGCGAATGAGCTTTTGGTATCCTTGGTCACCACTGACTTTTTTCCGTTGCCTAACTTGACGTAGCAACTCCCACTCATCATCGGAGATAGGAATGATCATCTCACTACAGCGAACACGAATTATATCTTCCAGAGTCTGGCGAGACAAAGGCAGCTGTCTTTCCTTTTTAATCCAAGCATTCAATAACCTTAGTAAGTCTCGAACATGTCCTCCACTAACAAGACACAGGCGCTCTAAGGTTTGGGGACTGTCAAATATTTCTGATATTTTTTCCAAGCGCTGCTTTTCATCCAAATCTGGAAAAGCTCTCGCCAGTACCATCTGTTGTAGCAGGCTTATCCCTGCTTTACAGTCTTTACCATCTTGTTGCACAAGTACCATCGGCAACACCTTAGGTTCTTCTGAAAATCGCTGGGTAAGGTTCCCATAGTCATTTGAGAACTTTAACGCTAAGGGCATTGTATAGACTACATGACAATTTAGCTTGGTCAGATACTCACCCTGATCGACAAACAGGTATTCTTGTTGTGGACGTCCCCAAGCCTTTTGGCGACTATCTATGCGATCAAGATTATCCACAATTACCACCAGCCCTTTTTTACCCAGCTGTTTTAATTTGGCAATCGCAGGTTCTAATAGTTCCTGATTAATTGCTTCCAAGAGTTGAGTTTTTTGTGGTCCCAAATACTGGTTGAGTTTTTCCCGCAGCATTGCGTCATTTTTCACAGTAGTAGTAATTTCACCAATACCAAACGCGATAGAAAACTTTTCGTTTTCCGAAGTGATACTTACATCACCTATTTTGGGAATTCCAGGTATTTCAGGAGCCTTGAATTTAATACCTGTCACCTCAGAATTTAATACCTTCCATGCTCCCTGTAGCAAATTTTTTAGTCTACTGGGTTCCTCAAGTATGATCTTGTCCAAACTTTGACTGATGCGACACGCGATCGCTAGAAGAACATCGCCAATATCCACATCTGCCATTTCTAGGTCTTCACTGGACTCAAAATAGACCACATGAAACTCTTCCTGTTCCAGTTCTGTCTTGAGCCTTAATAACTCTGTTGATTTACCACAACCAATATGGCCTGTAAATAAAACACAGGTCGGATCATCGGGAGAGAAAAATGTGATGTTATCTTTTAATTCCTCGATGATTTTGCCGCCTCGTACTGACGAAAAGTCAATGTAATACTTTCTGTCTTCTGTATTTGCTATAACCAGCGTCTTACTGGGATTAGTTGCCTGAAAAAACTTACGTAAATCTACTGTCATACCATAGTTAAGTGATATTTTTAAACTTGATTAAACGATACGCTTGACCAAGTAGTTTTTACTGAAATTTATTTTTTCTTAACTAAGAGGGTGTTTATAAATAAAAAATAAAGAGCACTGCAATCATTTTCCAGGACAGGTATTAAAAAAAAGACAGTCGTTGTATTTAAATCCGATATCATCAGCCTAAAAGCTTATTTCACAGGCATTTCCGATCCCGAATGGGATTTAATTAAATTAATGATTCCAATTATCGTAAGCGCAAACTTGAAAAAAATCGTGAAATCAATTTTAGATACAGGGTCTTAATTTCAAGTTTTCCCATAGCAGTAGCTTTTCTAACATCCGAATTGTCAAGTGAATCTTGACGCAACTTTTCAAACGATCACAACTGATAGACTTCTTGCAGAAGTGGGGGAAAGGAGTGGAATTTCCCCTTACCCGATGGCACTAAGAAAAGATACAGCCCTTGCTCTGACTGGTTCCCAGCCTAGAGGCTGGGAACCCATTCTGGGAAGCTCCGCCTCCAGTAGCTTGACAAGAGGCAGAGCCTCTTTTGAATACATTCCCAG
>NZ_JAYGHD010000357.1:0-20012 GCF_034932245.1 Nostoc sp. UHCC 0251 | reverse complement strand
CTATGCTGTATAAGGTTTTGAGCTATTTAGGGCTTTATTAAGCGACAAGTCTAATTTATGATTTGGAGCGTGATAGGCATTGAGCGTAATCTCCATTTCAGTTTACTGAAGAAGCGGTTCTGGGAATAATAGCAATGCTACCTGTGAAGCTGGTTCTATCTAGAATAACCACAGCGATGTCTGGCGACAAACAGTTTCTCTACGTTCCCTGCCGAATCTTGCTTCGACTTAGAAGTATGCGTCTACACAAAAAGTACCCTTGAGTGTACTATTCACTGCCCAATCCTATATTCCATGCTAAGAATGATGTGGATACAAGCAGCAACTAAGTAGGTCAGCGAGATATTTACTAACCCTATTCAACACCTATAAATTTTAAAAAATAATTGGAGGCAAAATGGTTTCTAATCAAAATATAACTGACAATAATTGGAATTTAGATGAAAGTAGGGCACTGATTCAGGCGCTTATAAAGGATTTTTATAAAAACAATTTTAATAATTTTGTCGATCCAATTAAACAAGAGGAATTAGTAGCGGCAGGAAGAGAAATATCTCAGATTATTATATTGTTTAATAGGCTTCAAAAACTCATTAATAGAAATACGCCACAAAATATTTGGTGGGACAAAATACCAAGAATAGTTCTACCTGATAATAGGGATAAAATTCAAAAAGAACTAGCTGAACTATCTAAAGCTTTAATATTTGCAATAGAAGCTTTGCATGAATCATCATCGAATATAAATATTGCTCAGGCTATTAGATTTGACGTTGAACAAATTGTTTGCAAATATGAACATCCTCTAACAGGGTTTATTATCAACCCATTTTTATCAGTCCACCGTTCTCCATCAACGACGACTAAAGTAATTTTTGGACTAATAAGTGCGGTTTTTATATATGGAGGAATTACTTCTTCTTCTATAGCCGGACTTTGGATTTTTTCAGAAGTTGTTAATTATTACAACAATAATAATTATAATATCAACAAGAAAGCATTACAAAATGAAATAAAAGAGATCCAAAAATATACAGATAGCCGGGTAGAGGCTATTCAAAGTAAAGCTGAACAACAAAATCAATCAGAAAACAACAATTCTACTCCTGATGCTAATAGGTTAAAACAAAGCAAAGAAGAAATTAAAGAATTAGATATAATATCACAAAAAAATGCAGAATTTAAAAGTACAGAGTTAACAACATTAAATAGTAATCTTGCTGAATTAAATGCACAATATAGCAAAAGGCAATCCGTAAATGCGAAGTATAATGAATTTCTTCTCCAATTAAGTTTAGCTATTTCAGCAGGAACATTAGGTAGTATTATCAGTATTTTAATCAGAATTGAAGAATTTCAGAAGAAGAAATATTCCGATCCACTAACTCCATTCCTTGTTGGCGCTTTTAAACCAATGATCGGAGGAGCATTTGCCGTTTTGTTTTTAGCCTTGATTAACTCTGGAATAATATTAATGTTTATTAATCCCAGCGTTTTTAAGCTAAATCCAACTACCAATGAACAATCTTCTCAAGACCAACAAAGGTCTCTAATTTTTGTAATAGCATTTGTTGTTGGTTTTAGTGAAAGACTTGCAAAGGATTTTATAGGCAAAGCAGAAGAAATAGCAGGAGGTAATCGAGATAGCCCTGAATATCAACCAATTGCTCATGAATTAGCAAGCGATGTAGATAGTTTAAAGATGTTGCCAAATACACTAGCTAGTAACGGTTTAAAAAATAGTGCAATACCTTCAAATATATTGCCAATTCAGCTAGATAGTACTGATTTGCTAAATGATGCAGATGATTCAGACCGTAACACAGGCGATCGCTAATTTCAACTGTAGTAATCCTATCTTATTTGTGAAAACTTGTGGTGTCCAATTCCCGGACTTCTCAGAGAAGCTTACTTATAAAGACAGGCAATAAGAAAGCAGAGGGATAAAGGATGAGTTCTCGGTGAATCATAAAATTTCTTTTTGCTTAAACGACAAACAGTCACCGCCAACATTGTAATATTTTTGTATTTAAAGGTAATACTAAAAATGTACAGGTTAATAATTCAGAGAAACAGTTGATGTTTGCCCTCGCTGACGTTTAAAATAGGTATTCAAGCGGAGGAAATGAAAGCTTGAAACTGATATTGGTAGCTCCCGACTCTTTGTTGTGTGCAGCCTTTCAACAGCATTTTAATTACTTACCCAATGTAGAAATAGTAAATAACTATTTCGAGTGGTTGCCAGATTTTGATTGTATGGTCAGCCCTGCAAACTCTTTCGGAATGATGGATGGTGGCATAGATGCGGCAATTATCCGTTTTTTCGGTCATTCCTTAATGGTAAGAGTCCAGCGGCGCATTCTTGAGGATTATTTGGGTGAACAGCCTGTGGGAACATCAATGATTATGGAAACAGGTCATCACAAGCATCCTTTTCTGGCTCATACACCCACTATGCGAGTTCCGATGATCATTGCTGGGACAGATATTCCTTATATAGCGATGTGGGCTATGCTGTTAGCAGTTCGCCAGCATAATCAACACGCTAGGCAAAAAATTAACACCATTGCCTGTCCTGGATTGGGTACAGGAATAGGGCGAGTGCCATATACTGAAGCTGCTAGACAGATGGCATTAGCTTACGATCATTTTCTGTACCCACCCAAATCTCTCAATTGCATAGTTGCGGCTGAAAGACAACTTCAGATATGGGAAGGAGGAGATTTACTCTAGGAAAATAAAAATCACCCTAGCATAGTATTGTGTTAGGGCGATCGCTACTCTCAATTCTATGTCTAGTAAACGCTTTTATCACATTGGCTTTGAACAAGACGATTTAGGTTCATTGCCTCCCAGCATTGCCCTATTATCTGGCGACCCGGAGCGATCGCACCTAATTGCCCAAACTTATTTACAAGATGTCCGCTTGTTGTCAGAAAACCGCGGACTTAATAGCTATGTGGGATACTTACCAAATGGTCGCAGCATTTTATCAGCTACAAGTGGTATGGGTGCGCCTTCATTAAGTATTGTTGTGAATGAGTTAGTACAAGTAGGAATTCGGCAAATAATTCGCATTGGAACTTGCGGAGCAATTCAACCCTATATACCAGTCGGTAGCGTTGTTATTAGCAGTGCAGCATTGTGTCGCCAAGGTGCAGCAAATGACATTGCGCCTGTGGAGTATCCAGCCGCAGCTGATCCTTTTCTCACAGTCGCCCTAGTGGAAGCCGCGCGAGAATTAGAGGTTGAACATTACATAGGAATTACGGCATCAGTTGATACTTTTTACGAAGGACAAGAACGCACTGATTCAGCGAATCCAAATTTAATGCGATCGCTGCATGGTATTACAGAAGAATATCGACGCTTGAATATCTTGAATTATGAGATGGAATGTGGCACCCTGTTTAAAATGGCAGGAGTCTATAATTTTGCAGCAGCAGCTATTTGTGGTGTAGTAGCTGGTCGTACTGTTAGTGAAGATATCATCTTAGAAGAAAGGGATATTGCTGTTAAAAATGCGATTACAACTGCTGTACATGCAGCAGCAACTCTTGAATAAGCTAACAAACTTCTCTTATCTAACTTCTTAATCTACCAGATTTAATATGCTCTAAGTAGTTTTATCATGTCTTTACTTAATCTTTAATTTATTAATCAGTAATTTTAGCTAAGATGTATTGAGTAAAATGCAATTTTATATTACAGAGGCACATAAATAAAAAGTAAAAACATCACTAAATAAATTGAAAATACAAAAAATAGGTAAATAGTCTAGACAATACTTATAACAAAAACTTTATCTATTAAAACATATTAGCAAAATTGGAGAAAATATATAACATGAAGAATGCTTGGAGGCGTTGGATTACGACCTTTAACTTAGCTGCAATTGCACTAATGCCGACGCTGTTATTTTTAGCATTCTCTCAGCGGGCAACAGCAATAGCTGACGATCCAGGAGCATGTTACATGGTAACCTCCTCTGGTAAAACCGTTGGATTGGAAAGGCTTTGTGGCAATATAGGCAATGTAATAGCCGCACCTTCAGACAAAAGAGTTTTTCGAGTCTCAATTAAACGCCGCTTTGGTGGAACTCCTGTGATTGACGTCACCTTCAATGATAAAAAAACCTTTGAAATGATTGTAGATACAGGTACTAGCGTAACCATTATCACGCAGGATATAGCAAACACACTTAAACTCCAAGCAACAGGTACAATGCAAGCTCAAATTGCCGATGGTAGCAACATAGAATTCGCAACTAGTAAGGTAAAATCTCTTGCAGCAGGTGGAGTTACAGCCAATAATCTTCAGGTTGCGATCGCACCAAAAGCAAACATCGGCTTATTGGGTCACGATTTCTTTGGCAGCTATGATATTAAGATTCTGGAGAAAGAGGTCGAATTTCATCACCGCTAATCTTCGCAGGTAAAAACGTAGTATCCTACATTTTGGTATCTAAAAAATAAGTCCAAAATCATGAGGAGAAATCCCATAGGATTATTACTTAGCGGAGTGATTGTCAACTGATGACTAAGCTGATTGAATACGAAGAAGCCAGCGACGAAGTACGTGCAGTATATGACGACATCCGCGCTACACGCCAGAATGACTATATCAATAACTTTTGGAAAGCTATAGCCAATAATCCTCCTACCTTGCAACGGACTTGGCAAGCAGTTAAGGAAGTTATGACCAGTCCTGGTGAGATTGATCCACTGATGCGCGAACTAATTTACATTGCCGTGAGTGCGACAAATGGCTGTGAGTACTGCATAGCCTCGCACACAGCGGCGGCGCGTGCCAAGGGCATGAATGATAACATGTTCGGGGAAGTAATGGCGATCGCAGCCACTGCCAATATGACCAATCGCCTTGCCAACGGCTATCAAATTCCGGTGGACGAGAGATTTAAGACGTAGGAGTGTAGCCTTGTCTAGGGACTTGCAGAATTATTGACTATGCCAAAGCTTCAGATTAACGGGATTGATTTGTTCTACGAAATTAAGGGAACGGGTGAGCCTTTGCTATTAATAGCTGGCTTTCTTTGCGATCATGCCTATTGGTCGTTGCTCATGCCATCCCTGATTTCGCAGTATCAAGTCATTCGCTTAGACAATCGAGGTATGGGACGAAGTTCTGCTCCCGAAAACCCCTATAGTCTGAAACAGATGGCTAGTGACGTTGCAGCATTACTCGACCACATTGCGATCGATAAGGTGCATTTAGTAGGTCATTCAATGGGTGGTCAGATAGCCCAAGAGCTAGTGTTAGCACATCCTGAAAAGGTACAAAGTCTGATGCTAATTTCATCGTTGGCAAAGGGTGATGGATTGTTTAAAAGCATCATTGAGACTTGGGGCGAACTCTGCGGTAATGTAGACCTGAAACTTTATGAAAAAGTTGTATTACCCTGGATATTTACAGATACTTTTTACTCGATTCCTGGGATGATCGAAGGACTGATCGAATTTGCAATCAGATATCCTTTCCCACCTGCAACTCATTCACTTTTTCATCACAGCCAAGCTATGCTTGACTTTGACACAACAGACCGCCTAGAACAAATTCATTGTCCTACCCTAGTTCTAGTTGGTAAACAAGACATTCTCACCCCGTTAAAGTTTTCTCAGGAGCTTGCTCAAGGTATTCCCAATGCTGAACTTGTAGTTCTTGACCGTGGTGGTCATGGTTTCTTAATTGAGTCGCCGGATGCTGTGGTTTCAGCCATGCTTAACTTCCTGGGGAAGTTGAAGTCAGCTTACACTAACGTCACGTGAGTTCGGGATAAGAAAGGGAGTAGGGAGTAGGGAGTAGGGAGAAAAGGGAAAAATTCCATACTCGCTCCCCCTACCCCCTGCCCCAATTCCTCTTCCACTTCCCCCGCCTCTTCGTTCAACTATCAACTTTAGAAAGGAATATCATCTGGATCTGGTTCTTCCTCTTTCACTGCTGGATAAGGGGTTCGCTCATAATTTGTGCGTTGGGGTACGGGTTCGTAACTTGTCGTTTGGGGAGCAACGCCAACAGGATTTGCAGCCGGGGTAGGCGCGGGACGTGGTGACTCGTAACTAGGAACGTCTTTCTGTGGAGGACGAGATGCTGAAGATGGTTGTCGGGAAGCAGTTTCCGTGAATGATGGAGTTACGCTTGCTGAGGGCAATGGATCAGTATTAAAACTGCCTCCAACAGGTTGAATTTGTTGCACTGTTAATTCAGCGCGTTTTTCTTTAAAACCTTCTTGACGATCAACAGTATTCATGCTTAAACGTCCTACCAAGATGACGCGATCGCCTTGGTGGTAGTTTTGCTGAATTTCTGTCGCTAAATTCCCCCAACCGACAACTTTCAGGGTGGCTGGCGGATCTTCTGGTTTCTGGGAATTCGGAAACTGCACCAGCATTTCTGTGACTCCCAGATTATCTGCTGTATAACGCAGTTGCGGCTCGTTAATAATTTCTGCCATCAAAACGCAGCTGTTCATTAAAATTCCTCCTGACTGCAAAAAGTACTGATTCAAAAAGAGGGGGTTTTTCTATGTAGTGCCAATTAATATCTAGATATGTTTAATTGTTTGCATTTTTTAATAATGCCTGAGTTTTAGTCATTTCTAGCATAAAAGCCAAGCGATCGCTTTGAACAGCATTAAATATGCTACTCGCTACCTTCGCTTGACTAAATGAGCATTGGATTCTGCATTGAGTAGTATGATTGTACCACTACTTGATGAAATAGAAAAATCCTTGGCAAAAGTTAAGTCTTGACGTGAACTGGAAAAACACCCAAGGCAATCAACCTGCCTGGAAGGTCACGCAAGAAGGGTAAGCGCAAAAACGCAGGTGGTACAAAGGTGCGATTTGAGATCAGAACCGGGGCAAACACCCGTTTCTGGATAAAAGTTTGAAACGCCTGAATGATGCGTGTGGGCAACTCACGTTGACGCTGTACTTTTGCTAGGTCGCTAAGTTGTACTTGTCCGTTTTTGAGCGGTTTGCTGAGTACATTCGCCGCGACTACAGCATCTTGAATTGCGTAATTAATGCCAACTCCACCAACCGGCGACATTATATGAGCTGCATCACCGATGAGTAGCAAACCTGGATGATACCAGCGTTTGACGCGGCTGGATTCGACTGAGAGAAAAGCTATTTGTGACCAATCATGTAAATTTTGGATGCGTTGCTGGAATTCTGGCACCACTTCGACAACAGATTTTTTTAATTCCTCCAAACCCGCAGCCCGCAGTTGTTGATAGCCTCCCTTGGGGATGACATAGGCAAGTTGCCACTCATCACCACGGTCAAGCATGGCAATGATTTTACCTTGACCAAAGCGCCCCATTCCCCCTTCTGGGTCTTCTGGCTGACGCGGTAGGCGAAACCAGAGGATGTCCATTGGTGGCGAGGTTTCGATTGACTCAAACTCACCCAGGTGGCGTAAACGTGAGTGGCGACCGTCTGCACCCACTGTCAGTATTGCCCGAACTTCATGCCAGCCACCGCCTCCCCGATAGCGGACACCTTGAATCACGCCATTTTCGGCAATTAATTCTTGCACATTCGCGCCCATGACCAGATGGAAACTAGGATATTTTTGTGCTTCTTGGGTGATGAACTCCAGGAATTTTACCTGGGGAAGCATCGTAATGTAGGGGTAATGGGTTTTCAGATGACTAAAATCTGCCAATGTGACAGTATCTTCAGGAGTTTTAAACCTAATTTGGCGCATCTTGGCATGGGGAAGTTTTAGCAAGCGATCGCTAAGTCCCAATTCTTCCATAATTTCCATCACTGATGGATGAATCGTATCGCCGCGAAAATCGCGATCGAAGTCTTTGTGTGCTTCCAGCAGCATCACAGAAATGCCTTGACGCGCTAACAACAGCGCCAACACTACTCCTGCTGGCCCCCCACCCACAATGCAACAATCTGTGGTTTGTACGTCTACAATGTCATGGATAGGATTAACACTTGGGTTTTGGGAAAGATTTTGAGGTACATCGGTAGTCATAACAACTCCTCTTGACATCTCTAAAATTCAGAGTAGTTCGCTTTTGATGGTGCAAGCTGTTTTTTTAACTTTTCGTATTTACATATAGGAATCCGCTTTGATTTTTGAGTTTATTTGCGTGGGCAGGCAAGAGGCAAGAAGGCAATAGGCAATAGGCAATAGGCAAGAAGGCTTTTTGAGCTGTACGGAGTTTTTTCACGCAATCAAGTTTGAGGTAAGCGTGTTAAAACTGATCAACGCATCTCGGTTGAACCTTGAAAACCGTATAATTTCGTTGAGATGCGTCGAGTTTTTGAGCTAATTGAAGGCTGTTGAGCGTGAATCGTCTTTCTGCAATTGCGAATTATTTTGGTCAGCGAAAGTTTTGAACTCGATAGCATCATGGCTACAAAAGAGGCGCACTTCACTACTGTGGTCGAGCGATAACGCACGTAACTTTTCTTGATTATCAAGTCGAGCCTTTCGGTCTACCTCCATCATCCATTGGTAGGCACGTAGACCAGGTGTGCAAACTCGTTTAGGAGAGCCGATTTCATGTCGATAAAAGTAAGCATCGCCTGCATGTAAGAGCCAGCCTTCGGATGTCTCAATAGCGATACCTGCATGACCCCGTGTGTGACCGACGAGCGGTATTAGGAGAATTTCGGGCGGTAGCCCTTCGAGATTACGTACTGCCTCAAAGCCGAACCAAGGTTCACCACCAGCCGAATAATACTTCCAATTTTTTACTTCGTCCCACTGACCAGGGCGGTAACGTTGCGATGAGACAAAGCCGTGCCGTTCCTTGGCTGCTTCAATCTCACTGAGCATTACATGCACGGTAGCTTCTGGAAAATCTTCCAACCCGCCTGCATGGTCAAAATCAAGGTGAGTAAGAACTATGTGGCGAACATCGCGCGGATTTAAACCGAGCTGCTCAATAGCCGCAACCGCCGTGTATTTTTGTTCAAACTTGATGCGATTCAAATTCATGAAAAAGGGGCTAAGTCTTGATAATGGCGCTTGGATATCGCGCTGACCGAAGCCTGTATCTACGAGAACGAGTCCCTGATTTGTCTCGATGAGCAGACAGTGACAGACGAGACAGGCTGTTAGCCCACGACTAAAACCGTCGAAGAGTGCCCCACCAATCGGGCACATACAACCGCAATTAAGATGATGAATACGCATAAATTATTCTACCGAGCATCAATCTCTTTTAAAGACGAAAAAATATGAAGCATCAACATACTTAGGAGTGAACAAATTTATGTTTTCAGAGGATTTGATTACTGAGTTACTTTTGCTGCCTCAGTCTAAAGTTTAGTAAAATCGATTTGCAGGTTTGACTTGTTTGGGTTGCAATTGTGAGAATGAGTCTGACTCGCTACGATCGCATTAGAAATTTATCGCATCTGAGTATGGCAAAGCAGGACGCTCCACTCACAGGAGAAGCGCTGATTAAGGAAGTCTGTCGGCGGATTCGGGTAGCCCGCAGCTATTGGGATGCTCATAATAACGCTGCTTGTCGGGGTGAACGCGATCGCGCAATCTTCCTTTACAATACACTGAGCAAGGAACAAAAAGAGCAGATTCCGCAAGTATTGCGGGTATGGCTGCGCTATCGTAGTGAGAAGTATTTTGGGGCACACCGAACACCGCCCAAATCGGCACGAAAATCAAAATAGTTTTTGTTGGGTATGATATCTCAGTACATCACAGCTACAGCTAGTAAAAAAGCCTTTTTTACTGGCTGTAAATCAAAAGCTTTACCCTAAAAATAAAATTTCATGGAAAAACAGCAACTTATAAAATTGCTAATTGGTGATTTGACTTGGCAACGATTGCTTAAATCTTTAATATTTATTTATATATTTTTTGCTGGATATGTATATTTTCGTGCAGATAGCATGATTTTTCTGTCTAAACCTTCTAGCTATCAGGATAATCCAGGAATTCTGAAGTTAAAAAGCGGAGAAAATACAAATATATCAGCTACATACTTATTGAACAATAAAGCTGATTATACTATTCTTTATTCTCATGGTAATTCTGAAGATTTAGGAGAGATAAAACA
Organism: Nostoc sp. UHCC 0251; assembly: GCF_034932245.1. NCBI lineage: Bacteria > Bacillati > Cyanobacteriota > Cyanophyceae > Nostocales > Nostocaceae > Nostoc > Nostoc sp. UHCC 0251. The sequence continues at coordinate 9,940 of NZ_JAYGHD010000357.1, read as the reverse complement.
GATCCTAGAAAAATTACAAGCTTGGGGTTTTAGTGTCTTTGCTTATGATTATCGTGGTTATGGTACGAGTCAAGGACAGCCGACAGAAAGTCACACTTATGAAGATATCAATAGCGCTTACAATTATCTAACGCAAAATTTAAAAATATCACCTGAAAGAATTATAGTTTTGGGGCGCTCGGTTGGCGGTGGTTCTGCGCTAAACCTGGCAATGCGTAAACCAGTAGCTGGCTTAATTCTTGAAAGTTCGTTTATTTCCGCTTTCCAAGTAATAGTACCATTTCGGATTTTACCTTTTGATAAATTTCCCAATCTGGACAATATCAAAAAAGTCAAATGCCCGATCTTGGTGATTCATGGAAAAGCAGATGATATCATTCCTTTTGCTCATGGAGAAAAGTTATTTAATGCTGCAATATCTCCAAAACTTTATTTGTGGGTTGAAGAGGCAAATCATAATGACTTATTCTGGATAGCTGAAGAAAAGTATCAAAAAACTTTGCAAGAGTTTACTAAGCTTGTAAAGGCAAATAAGTAGTGGAGGGAGGCAATAGGCAATAGGCAATAGGCAATAGGCAATAGATTTTTTTGACGATAGTAAAACTTAAGTATCTTTTCTGTTCCCCGCTCCCTGTTCCCTGCCTCTACCAGTGATTCAGAAATCAAATCGGATTACGATAGGACTCATATTTTATTTTTTAACAAGTGTAAGTATAGCTCAAAGAGGCTTCTTAACTGTTGCCTATTGCCTATTGCCTTTCTACGCAAATAAGTCCACAAATCAAATCGGATTGCTATATATGTGTTTTCTAGTAAATTAATAACCAGTTGTAGTGAAGCGATGACCGAGCGCTGTAAGTTGCCTGAAAAGATGTTCTACAGCGTTGAGTCAACAACTGGCGATTTGTGGAGGTACTGAGGCATAGGGTAAACCATTCCTCGTGTAACCTTTGGGCTGTTGCGTTCTCTTGATATCTCATTTAAACTGCAAAACAGAAACCTGTAATGCCAAATTGGCAGAATTTTTCTATCTTGAATTGAAGTACTGCCGTCACTTCAACTTTTTCTTAAAGAACGCATGGAAAGAGTTGCTGGCAGTATGGGAAACTCTGCCGGCTCAATAGATAACTTTTAGCAAAGTTCGTTAAGCACGTACAATTTAGGTCGGTTGTTACGCACACCAGTCTGATTGTGATTAGTCATAATGTAGTGTAGTAGTGCAATATATTGCACTGTTACAAAAGCTAATTACAGAGGTAAACTATGTTTCCTTTTTGGGGTAGTACTTGTTATGGAAGCGAACCTATTTCGCACAAAGCTAGCTTAGAGCGGAAATTAAAATTCTTGATTTGGATGCGAGATGATTTAGAGTCTAAACTAGCTGGCATTAATGCTTCTATTGAAACCATTCGGCAGCAAATAGAACGCTCAGACTCAGCGGCTTAGAACTTAATTCTTGCAGACTTTGTACTTAAGCCGATTGTAACTCCTTGATGACTGGGCGCTGTAGATGGGCTGCATCAGTGTTGTAGGGCTGTGTGCAGCGCCCCGTCATTAACTGGCGTACAAAATGAAAAAGGAACTTCAGTCTTTTGTGCTGGCAGCTGGTGGAACTACCCTTGAATAAATAATTAAAGACAGAGGTAGAGGTAAGCAAACTTTAATAATATCTTGAAGTTAGAGCCGTAATCCTGAATTAACGCGCCAAAAATTATAGAAATGAGACATATTAACTCGATTGGTTGGAATAGCTGGTTAAAACGGCACAAAGATTCTATTTTGCTATTTGACTCAATCGCTGCCGCTACTGAGATTGCCCCTATGCTTAACGGTCAGTGGGATGGCTGCAATGGTGTGATAATGGCTACGTGTGATGAGGTAGCTGTTGACACTGCTAGCAAACTATTAGAATCTGCATGGTGTTATCAAGGCGCATCAAAAGCTGTTTTAGGCAGAGCAGCAACTGATGAAATTTTACGCCGTTATGCAATGGGAGAAAGAAATTTTATTAATGCTAATTTGAGGTGTGCAGTACTTGCATCAGCGAAACTGAGTGAAATTAACCTAAGTTATGCAAAGTTGAGTTGGGCAGACCTAAGTCAAGCCAATCTAAGTAAAGCTGATTTAACAGCAGCAGACCTAAGTGAAGCTAATTTAAATGGAGCCGACCTGAATAAGGCAAACCTGATGAGGGCAAACCTCACCAAAGCAGACCTGCAACTAGCAGATATGAGAGGGGCTAACTTAAGTAGCGCTAACTTAAGTGAAGTTAACCTTACTGATGCAGATTTAACAGGAGCTAATCTATCGCTAGCTGACCTCAGAGGAGCAAATTTTAACTTATGCAATTTGAGTGGGGCTAATCTAACAGGTGCCAAGTTAATTGAAAGTGACTTGGCTTTTGCTAGACAATAAGCACGCTGGGAAATGATTGGACTTAGGCGCAATTTGCTTAAAGATTCATATTTAAATTCAGCAACGTTGGAATTTTACGAGCCGTGAAGCGTAAAGCCCCCGTTATTCATGCGGAGGATATAAGCGAATGGCTGAATTTATTCAGTCGTCAAGATTGTATAAAGTTTTTCAACCTTCCTAGTATCTTATACCAAACTTGGTAGTATAAGGCAGGAGGTAGAAAGATGCTAGTTTTTGAATTCAAAGCTTATGGGAAGTCGGCACAATTAGTTGCAATAGACGATGCAATTCGGACTGCTAAATTCATTCGTAATAGCTGTATTCGGCTATGGATGGATGTTAAAGGTACGGGCAAAAACGATTTGCAAAAATATTGTGCTGTACTTGCGGCTAATTTCCCCTTTGCTAATGAACTCAATTCAATGGCTCGTCAAGCTAGTGCTGAACGAGCTTGGTCTTCTATCTCTCGATTTTATGACAACTGCAAAAAGGGTATTCCAGGTTTAAAGGGATATCCCCAGTTTCAAAAAGATTGCCGTTCTGTTGAGTACAAAACTTCAGGATGGAAGCTTGCAGACAATCGAAAATCTATAATCTTCACCGACAAAAAAGGCATTGGAAAATTAAAACTTAAAGGTACTCGTGATTTGCACTTCTACCAACTTAACCAGATTAAACGGGTGAGATTGGTAAAACGCGCAGATGGTGTCTATGCTCAATTTTGCATTGATGTAGACCGTTGCGAGAATATAGAACCAACTGGTAATACAGTTGGGCTAGACGTTGGACTTAAGGAATACTACACCGATTCTGAGGGGGCAAGCTTAGTGAACCCTAAATTTCTTCGTATCGGAGAGAAGGTTCTCAAGCGTTCACAACGTCGAGTTTCTAGAAGAGTGAAAGGCTCAAAGAATAGAGGCAAGGCTAGACAGATTTTAGGTAAACGCCACCTCAAAATAAGTAGGCAACGTAAAGACCATGCAGTGAAACTTGCACGGTGCGTAGTTCAGTCGAACGACTTGATAGCCTACGAAGATTTGAGGATTAAAAATATGGTAAAAAATCACTGTTTAGCTAAGTCTATTAATGACGCATCTTGGTATCAGTTCCGTGTCTGGGTTGAGTACTTCGGTAAAGTATTTAAACGTGTCACGGTTGCGGTTAATCCGCAATACAGTAGCCAGCAATGCTCTAGCTGTGGTGAAGTTGTTAAGAAAACACTATCTACTCGAACCCATGTTTGTCAGTGTGGTTGTGTCATGGATAGAGATGAAAACGCAGCTAGAATTATCCTTAGTCGGGGATTGGGTACGGTAGGGCATATCGGAACCTCTGCGCTAGACGTAGGCAACGCTTGCGGAGATGAAACCTCTACTCTTGTTGGTGAAAACCTGCAAGAGCAAGTTATGTCTTAGATTCAAGAATCCCTGTTCCCTTCAGGGCGGGGAGTGTCAATTAGTTTGAAAGATATTTTGTACCATTTTTTTACCTGCATTCGCCGCCGCCCTATCCAACTCTACAACCTCACTGGCGTCTAATTGCCAACCTAATGCACCAATATTCTCCCTCGCCTGTTCGACGCTTTTTGCTCCAGGGATGGGAATGGTTCCTTTACAGATGCACCAATTAATTGCTACCTGTGACATAGTTTTGTTTCTGGACTGTGCCACCTCTCGCAAACATGCCAAAAGCGATCGCATTCCTGGTAATATCTGCTTAAACAACAGACCTCGGATGCCTTTGGGCAAAGGGCCTTGCTCAGAGTATTTTCCAGTCAGTAGTCCCAAAGCTAGAGGGCTGTAGGCAATCAATTTGATTCCCAACTCATCACAAAGGTCTTTGAGCTTTAGTTGGGTGACAGGATATGTAGACAATAAAGAGTACTGAACTTGCAGAGTAGTAATAGGAACGCCTCGTTCAGCAAACTTTTTCTGCACTTGCTTAAGCCGTTTAGGCCCATAATTGGATAGTCCCACTCCCTTAACCAGTCCTTGCTCATAGACATCGGCAAGACCATCTAACAGCCCTTCCTCTTGCCAAGGCGCATAATTTGCTGTAGACCAGTGCATCTGTACTAAATCTACGTTTCTTCCCAAACGTTGGGCAGATGATTTACAAGCCCCTACCATTGATTGGCGTGTCCATCTCCACGGGTAAGCAGCAAGCTTAGTCGCAATACAAATATTTTCTTTACCTGAACCTATATATTCTCGGCTGAATCGTCCCAGAAGTAGCTCACTGCGACCATTCAATCTCCCAGTTCCGTAAGAATCACCTGTATCAAATAAAGTTACACCATTGCTTACACAAAGGTTAAAGACCGCTTGCAACTGGTCATCCATACTTTCGTCATATCCCCAAAGCAGTTGGTTGCCCCAGGCCCAAGTCCCGCAGCCCATACTTGGGAGGAAGAGTTTTTGGAGAGTCTGCATCTTTGCTCTCTGTAAATTGCTTTATTAATTATCAGGTATATAGGAGACGCGCGAGTAGAGCAATCCTATTTGAGTTGTGAAATTGGCAGGGAATAGGGGATAGGCAATAGGCGATAGGCAATAGGCAATAGGTAACAGATTTTTTTCACGAATGATTTAGGATTGCCATAGCATGATTAGCAAGCAAATGAAGAGAACCTTTTAGCACTTGTGCAACATTGCATATTTTGTTTTAAAAATTTATAAAGGTTTGGGATGTTCCCCAAAGTAGGCTTGCTACTTTCCTTATTGGGCAAATTTGGCCAAGCACATATATTTTTAGTCGGTTGCTAAAAGAGCGATTAGCACCAGCCATTAAGATATTGTCGAATTTGTCAGGAGCCAAGCTTTTTGAGTCCATGCGTTATTAAATAACCCAACCTTTGGCACTTCTAATTCAAATGAATGAGGTGGTGATTGTAGCAATAAGGGCGAACCTTTGTCATGAGCCTCAACTAAGTTAACTATCCAGGGAAGAAAGTCTAAGATTTCATTTGGTAGTACAGTTAGTTCAAAGTCCCACATTAAATTAAGACCTCGGCAAACTTGTCCTTTTCTGAATGTCGTGATTCTACCAGCACTCTTGTTAATAGCCAATCGAAGAATGAATGGGCGGAATGGGACAAATTCATCAGGTGCTGTATAAGCGTATACATTTATGTAGTTCAGTCTCTGCCTATGATCCATCCAAGATGCGATCGGTGAATTACTACTATAAGATGTACCAGTTATATTTACCGGCATCTTCATAGCAGCAGCAAACTTAGAGTAGAACTCACGCCTTAGTTCGCTAACAATATGTTTAGCTTCTGGGTTCATGATTACTATTCAAAGTGGCGATATTTTCTGATATCTGGAAAAACTCCCGCCTTGGATAATTCTGGCTTAAATCGACGTAACGCCGATGCAATCTCTTCATTTTCGTCTAGCATTATTTGTGTCATATTATCAATTTCTACTAAATTGGCTTAGTTTGTGGTTGGGTTGCGCTAGATACTCCAGTCAACCAAAGCACAAAAAAGGCAGACGCCTTGTCTGCCCTCAAGACTTTAGAATTAAATTTTTAGTTTTAGACCTTAATAGCGGCGAGAGGAACCACCATCACCACCTCGTCTACCGCCAGAGGAACCTCCGTCTGTCTTGGGCTTGGCTTTATTAACTTTTAAGCTCCGACCCATCCACTCAGCAGTATCAAGGGCCTCAATCGCTGCTGTTTCTTGTGCGTCTGATTCCATTTCTACAAACCCGAAACCTCTCATCCGGCCGGTTTCTCGGTCAATAGGTAATTGAACATTTTTTACTGTTCCGTATTCTGCAAAGACGTGCCGGAGGTCATCTTCTTTAACCTCATAAGATAGGTTACCGACGTAAATTGACATAAAATGTCTCCAGAATCAGGGATGTAGAGATTTAGATCCGGAGAGGTCTGTAATACAGGTATATATAAAAACAAACTACACAGCCGAATTTAATCTTTCACGGATACTTTAACATAAATTGAGAGATATAAATACTCAGACAGTTAGCGAAACTCGTTTAAAATAAATCTACCAGCGATCGCACTGAATTGAAGGTTACTAAAAAAAAATCAATTACTGAACTTATTTCTCTTTAAACAGTAGTAATTTGTAAATTTTATTCACTCAAAACTTTGAGAGAGTGTAATTAAATAAAACCAGTGCGATCGCTTGTAACGTAAAATTAGTTTCCATCCGGCATTTGCTAACACCTTGACGCCCATGTTTTGCGACTACCTTATCCAAATCTTGACTGCCCGTGTGTACGATGTTGCCCAGGAAACACCGCTAGAGTATGCACCAAATTTGTCTGCGCGGCTGAATAATCAACTGCTGCTGAAACGCGAGGATATGCAGTCAGTATTTTCTTTTAAACTGCGTGGTGCTTATAACAAAATGGTGCAGCTACCACCAGATATATTGGCACAGGGTGTAATCGCAGCATCTGCGGGGAATCATGCTCAGGGGGTCGCCCTTGCAGCCAATCGCTTGGGAACCAAAGCGATTATCGTTATGCCAATAACCACGCCCCAAGTCAAGGTGGACGCGGTTAGAATGAGGGGCGGAGCAGTCGTCTTACATGGAAACACTTACGACGATGCTTATAGCTATGCCCGTGAATTAGAAGTAGAAAAAGGTTTGACGTTCATTCATCCTTTCGATGATCCTCATGTAATTGCTGGACAGGGAACAATCGGGATGGAAATTTTACGACAATATCAGCAACCCATCCATGCGATTTTTGTAGCGATTGGAGGGGGTGGATTAATTTCTGGGATTGGGGCTTATGTGAAACGCTTGCGTCCCGAAATCAAGATTATTGGCGTTGAGCCAGTAGATGCTGATGCGATGTCTCAATCACTAAAAGCCGGACATCGGGTGCGCTTGTCTCAAGTGGGGTTATTTGCTGATGGCGTGGCGGTGCGAGAAGTAGGTGAAGAAACCTTCCGTTTGTGTCAGCAGTATGTAGATGAAATTATTCTGGTGGATACAGACGATACCTGTGCTGCTATTAAAGACGTGTTTGAGGATACGCGATCCATTTTAGAACCAGCCGGTGCATTAGCGATCGCAGCTGCCAAAGCTTATGCAGAACGAGAGCAAATCGAGGGACAAACCTTAATTGCTGTAGCTTGTGGTGCAAACATGAATTTTGATCGTCTCCGCTTTGTGGCAGAACGGGCAGAGTTGGGCGAACGCCGCGAAGCAATCTTTGCAGTCACAATTCCAGAACAACGGGGAAGTATTCGCAAGTTTTGTGAATGTATTGGCAACCGTAATCTTACCGAGTTTAATTATCGCATTGCCGATGAAAAAACAGCCCATATTTTTGTCGGTGTGCAAATTCAAAACCGTGCTGATGCTGCAAAGATGGTAGAAACCTTTGAAGCTCAAGGATTTGAAACTCTTGATTTAACCGACGACGAACTTACTAAATTACATCTGCGGCACATGGTAGGTGGACACTCTCCCTTAGCTCACAATGAATTGCTCTACCGTTTTGAGTTTCCTGAACGTCCCGGCGCATTAATGAAGTTTGTTACCTCCATGAGTCCCGACTGGAATATTAGTCTTTTTCACTACCGCAACAACGGCGCAGACTACGGGCGAATCGTTGTTGGTATCCAGGTTCCCCCCCACGAGATGGAAGAGTGGCAAGCTTTTCTCGATAACCTGGGCTATCGCTATTGGGATGAAAACAAGAATCCCGCATACAAGCTGTTTTTGGGATAGGGGAGTGGGGAAGAGGTAGAGGGGCAGGGGGCAGGGGGAGCAGGGGAAGCAGGGGAAGCAGGAAAAGAATAACTATTAATTATTGACGAATGCCCAATGCCCCATGCCCCATGCCCATTTAACGAGAACTACCCTCCAATATCATATTGGAGTCCCAAGTATAGAAGCCGATTTGGTTAGGAACCCTAGAGAATCTGCCTGTTCGATAGCCTCTAGATAATTCATTCAGCACCTTATTTTTGACCTCTCGAAGTTGCTGAGAATCTAGTTCTCCATAAATTCCGGCGATGACTTCAGCAACGCTGAAAACTTTACCTGGATTTTCTTCAAACAGAGAGGTGAGGGCATCAATTAAGAATTGACCCTCAAAGGCTTTGAGCATCGGTACTGCTTTTGTTGGGGGTACGAAAGGCTTCTTGTTTTTGTTTTTGTTGCTCCTAGAAGAACCATTGCGGTTACTTGGGGCGACCAAACTTAAATCCAGAGTATAACAACCTGGCTCATCAGGAATAGTTACCCAGTAATTCCTTTCTCTGCCTTGGGTGAGGGAAGATTGAACCCTACCTTTAACTACTTTGAATAGATTGGAATCTAATTCTCCATAAAGCGATCGCACGATAAAATCGATATGACATACAGTACCTATCTGCTCTTGCAATAGCTGTTTTATGGCTTCCATTCGGGAAACAGCGTGATTATACTGAGGTAGCATGGGGACTTCTGCCACCTTTGTTGAACTATCGTTGTTCTCTGGGGCGATCTTTGAATCTGGCGATGTAGTTGAAGGTTGACTCTCTTTTGTATCAACAGCAGCAGAAAAGGAATTATCGATCTCAACCAAGTCTTTGTCTGTAAGTTCTGACTGTACAGACTCCACCAAGTTGATTTCGTCGATGTCATCAAGAGGTGATAAAAACGGCACAGATCCTTCTTGGGAAACACTTGAGGTTTCATCAGCTGCCGTCAGTCTTGATATTTGCTTGCTGCTATCAGAAAAAGACCAGTTAGACAACAACGCTTCTACATGATCGAGCTGCGATCGCGCCTGCACAAAGAGGCGTTCATACTCTTCTGTAAGGCGAGCATAATAATCTCGCAGTTCCAACAGTGGTGATAGAAAAGTGCCTGGAGGTGGTTCTAATTGTCCGTTTTGAGTCATAAGGCTTCAATTAATTTAAATCGATGTCACTTTTGTAAGACATTGCTCTGGGTTTTGCTTTGTGAGATGCTGGTTGGGATTTCTTAGGCGGTTGGGGAGGGCGACATCTCTCGCAATATAAGGGTCGAGGCCCGAAAGTCTCGCGCTTTGTCAGATCGTTACACTCTTTACAGACAAACTGGAAAACACGAGTATGAATCTGTCTTTTGTGCGCCCTGACAGTATATTCCCTAACATCAATGAATTTACTTGCCATAATCAGGATTGTGAATTGCCGTCGTATCAATGTCCTATCAATATAGCTATTCAAGCAAATCAAACTGCATCAGTGTGTGTTTATGTAGAAGTTTTATTCAAATCAGTGAATTTGACGCCTAGCATAAAGTGCAGATGAGCAACTTGAGAGTTAGCTATTGACTATCCTCTCAGCATATAATTGGTGATGAGCAAACACTAGTACTATTCCTTAGGCGCAATAAATTTGCATCGCCATCATCAGAGAAATTGGTGATGGGCAAGTACAGGATTATTCACTTTCACTGCTTGTCAAGCCAATTTATCGTCAGTGTGTCTGCATTGGTAAAGTTTGCGGCGTTGCTGAATTAAAGTATGAATCTGGATGTAGAGACGTAGCAGTGCTACGT